>JBBSIX010000001.1:0-42409 GCA_038231875.1 Chloroflexia bacterium
CCCTGCGCCCCCTCCCGCGGTTATTGTGGTAACGGCTACGGCGGCGTCAACTGTGCTGGCAACGGCGATTTCCACCGTTTCGGCCCCCGGCGCAGGAAACCCGCAGCAGCCTGTGCCCACTCAGGGCAACGGCCCGGCTGGTGGAGGGGGAACGACAGGCGTATCTCCGCGCAAATCGCCGGCTACAGTAGCCCCCACCAGACGACCCACAGCGCCGCAAAGGGCTACTGCCGTCTTACCACCCACAGCTACGCAGGCGCTTGCGGCTCCCACCGCTACTCGCGACCGACGGTTGGAAGCCGCGCGGGTGGTGCGCGTCATAGACGGCGATACAATTGTAGTGCAGGTGGAGGGCGGTGGGGAGGCCCATTTGCGGCTGATAGGGATGGACGCGCCGGAGACGAACAAGGGGCCGCTCTGCTACGGCAAGGAGGCGAGCGACAAGGCGGAAGAACTGTTGGCTGCGAGTGAGAACCGGGTGCTGCTGGAGAAAGATGTGTCGGAGACCGACAGGTACGCACGGCTGTTGCGGTATGTGTGGCTGCCGGGTGATGGGGAACATCTCATGCTGAATGAAGAACTTGTCAAGCAGGGGTACGCACGCGCCGCCGCCTACCCGCCCGACGTGAAGTACCAGGGCCGCTTTGAGGCCGCCGAACAGGATGCCCGCGGCCTAAACCTGGGGTTGTGGGGGGCGTGCAGCAGCTTCGGCGCGCCTCTTTTCACACCCATTATTGCCGTAGAGCCTACGGTGGCGGCCGGCAATCTCGAACCGTCTCCTCCGTTGCGCTATGACCCCAACGGGCCGGACCGCAACTGCTCGGACTTTGCCACCCATGATGAAGCGCAACGGTTCTTCATAGCCGCCGGCGGCCCCCAGCGCGACCCTCACCGCCTCGATGCGGACCATGACGGCCTGGCCTGCGAGAAGCTGCCATAGTCGGGCGAGTGCCTGGAGTAAGCTAACTATGTTGCCTTTGCCCTCTTTATCTCCAATCCGCAGATCGCTCGCTTCTGCCTTACCAGTGACTCTATTTGTCGTGTTGGCCGCTCTGCTCTACGGCTGTGCTCCCAACGCTGTGCCCCCTACCGCTTCGACCTCCCTGCCTACAGACGCACCTTCTCCCCAGCTTTCTCCCCCTGCACCTGTAGGTACTTACGGGCTTCCCACTGCCGACCCTAACGCTACCCTCTTTGTGCCCGATGCTCTGGCTACCGCCGAGTACAAACGAGTTGGTCCTGTTCCTCCTACCCCCACCTCCTCCCCCACCAGAGACCCTCGCCTGCCCACCTACACTCCCAGTTCTACCCCTACTCCTTCCCCCACACCTACGACTATACCTCCTCCTATCCTGCTTACTGACCCTGTGCCCGACCCCCAAATGGCGGACGTGCGGTACTTCCCTTCAACAGGGCACACTTTGCGAGGGGTGTTCCTCGACTACTGGCAAGCCCATGGAGGGCTGGCAGAGTTGGGCAACCCTATTACCGAGGAGTTCGTGGGTTCTAAACAGTCGGGAGGATACATCCCTCCGCGTGTTGGTATCACCGAGGACCCGAACTATCCAGGAGACAAGAGCAATCTTAGCGGTAAAGAGTTGCCTGTGGTGCAGTACTTCGAGAAGGCCCTCATCGAGCGATATGAAGGGGGGACGAGTACGGCAGAGGAGTTCCGGGTGACATCCGGTGGGGCACAGCTAGCCAGGCAGAAAGGATACTACTCAGGTTTGTACCCCAGCTATGGGCACGCTGTTGACTTCTCCTGGGTTGCAGGTGAAGATAGGCAAACCGATGGGCGTGCGTGTTTGGGTTGCGGATGCCTCAGCATCATGTATATGCTGAACAAGTCAGCTTTAGATGCATCGTTGGTTTTGAGCAACATAACCGCAGCTGAGTTCAAACGTTCTGGTCCTGAGCCGTACACTTCGTTCTATGTACTTTTCGGCAGTATAAGTGGCGATCCTGGGATAAGCATTTCATGTGGTCAACCTGTATACTCTGTTGCTCGCGCTCAGCAGAACCCAGCACCTTAGCGGCTGTACCATCGTCTTTGTCGTGTAAGTTGTAATTCCTAACGTTCGATTGTGGGTGGATAGATTAGTTGGAGAAGGAGGAATGCCGTGTGGAGGCCGAATAAGCGAGGCGCAAGCGTACCAAAAGCCGGGAAGCCGGCGGCAGAGGTGGCCCTTGCTTGCCCCTCGCCTGCCCTCTACGGTATAATTGGCCTGTAAAATGCGTCAGTGGTGGAACGGCAGACACGCTAGCCTTAGGAGCTAGTGCCGAGAGGCGTAAGGGTTCGAATCCCTTCTGGCGCACCATCATGTGGGGCACGCAGGCCCTCGCCCCTTTTTGCTCCCTGTTCGCATAAACCTTCGACGACGCCCGCCCGCATATCCGTCAGGAGTATCAGCATGCCCGCGAAACTGATCCGTTTCTTGGTGGTCGCGTCTTTCCTTCTATTAGCGTTCCTGGCGCCGCTCGGCGCACAGCCAAATGCTGCTCTGGCGGCACCGACGCCCAAGCCCGCCGTGCGCCTGAGCGGGGGTGAGAAGTGCTTCCCGGCAACAGGGCGCTGCATGCACGGCATCTTCCTGGGCTATTGGCAGGACCGGGGCGGCCTGGCGCAGTTCGGCTACCCCATCACAGACGAGCTTCAGGAGGGCGGGCGCACGGTGCAGTACACTGAGCGTGCCCGCTTTGAACGGCACGATGAGTTGCGCGATACGCCCCACGAGGTGCTATTGAGCTTGCTTAGCACGCAACTGGTCGCTGGTCGAACGGAGCCTGCTTTCCGGCGGCTGGGGCAGTCTTCCGGCGGCTCGTTCTTCCCGCAGACAGGCCATTCCCTGGACGAGCCGTTTCTATCCTATTGGCAGCGTAACGGCGGTCTGCCCGTGTTCGGCTACCCGCTCTCGGAGGCGTTCAGCGAGAAAAGTCCCACCGACGGCAAGGTATATCAGGTGCAGTACTTCGAGCGTAATCGCCTTGAGTACCACCCGGAGGTCAAAGGCACAACCGGCGAGATACAACTGGGCCTGCTCGGCAAAGAGTTTTATGCGCGCACCTACGGCAGCGTTGCCCCGCCGCCACCCTCGCCGAACCCGGTTTCGATAGCGGCGCTACAGCAGATGAAGCGGGCCGGCAGCGATCTGAAGGTGGTGCGTACGCTGGCCCGCACCGATGCTTACACTCAGTACGCCATTACCTACCGGAGCGGTAACTTGCTCATCACCGGGCAGATGTACAAGCCGAACGGCGACGGGCCGTTCCCGGTGATGGTGATGAATCACGGCTATCTGCCGCCCGATGAATACACCAGCGGTACCGACTCGCGCCGCGAATCGCCCTTTGTGGCCTCGAACGGTTATGTGGCTATCCACCCCGACTTTCGCAATTATGCAGGCTCGGACGACGATGAAAATGCCCAGGTGAACCTGACTGCCTTCGGGTGGGCCGACGACACGCTTAATCTGGTGGATGCTATAAAACGCTCCGGCTTGCCCTATCTGGATAAGGGCCGTATCGGCTTCTGGGGGCACTCCAACGGCGGGCAGGTAAGTATGATGGCGCTGGTGGCGCAGAGGCAGCCCGACATCAAAGCCTTTGTGCTGTTCGCGCCCACTTCGCCTGATTATGCCGACAACTTCAACCGATGGACCCGCCCGCGCACGGAGCTTGCCGCCCAGGTGCGCGCCCGGCACGGTTGGCCCGAAGACAACCCGGACTTCTACCGCAACCTATCGGTCGGCCCCAGCTTCGACGAGGCGGTTACGAAGGGGCCGGTGCTCCTCTTTCACGGCACGGCAGACACCAACACGCCGTTCGACTGGTCTGTGCGCTCGGCAGCCCTGATGAAGGAGGCCGGCATAAACATCACCTTCGTGCCGGTCAAGGGGGAAAACCACCTTTTCAGCGATGCTGCCTGGCGGGGCGGTGTGGCCGCGCAGTTCCTGGCCTTTATTGATAAGCATGTGAAAGGCAACACCTAGCTCGGCTCCAAACGGGGCACAAAAAGTGGGCCACCCGAACAATCAGGCGACCCACTCCGCTACAGCGAAACTACTATAGCCCAACGCAGTTACGAGTTAGGCTGTTTGCTTCTTGCTCAAAGTACGCATGCAACGAGTGCAGATATTGAGGCGCTGCATTTCGCCGTTCATGAATATGCGCTTGGAATGCACATTGGGAACCCAGCGGCGGGGTGTGTGATTCTTGGCATGGCTCACATTATGCCCATACGAAGGCTTCTTGCCGCATACTTCGCAAACAACCGACATGGCTTTTCTCTCCCCTTTACGAAATGCTGCTTTTACAGTATAGTATTGCAAGGCATCTCTATTAGTGATGTTAGCTACAGACCGTGCTATAGTCGCACAGACATTAATCCTACCATATATACGCCCTGACGACAAGGCTGTGTCTTCATGATGTAAGCGTTCACACTTGAGGTGGAGGAAATTGACATCCGGACTTACCAAGACCCACCGCCCCCGCTACGCTCATGCCCCTCCCACACGTGGGAGGGGAGCTATTAAGAAGGGAAAGATGGGGGACACCCCCATGCCCCCGGCAGGGAGCTTCGCCACTGCACCCCAAGTCTGAACACTTACGTCTTCATGTTCTTCATCTAACTGTTCAGGCATAGGCTGGGGCCAATCCCTCCATACTCCCGTGTGTGAACGCTTACGTCTTTTTGAATTATGACTTCCAAGCATCGTAGAGATACCGACAAGCACAACCTCAAGACGGCCCCTCTGTCGCTGACCGGCCGGCTCTATCCCCCCGGCGACTTGCCTACCGGCGATCTGGTTGCCGAGGAGACCGGCAAGATCGAGGTGTCGCCGCGCGCGATCTCGCATCTTGCCAGCCGTGCCGCGCAACGTTCTTATGGCGTGGTGGGGTTGGCTGCGCGCAACGCCCGCCCAGGCTGGGCCGAGCTGCTCAGGCGCGAAGAAGTGTACAAAGGTGTGGACGTGGAGATCAAAGAGGGGCAAATCGTTATAGACCTATACGTTGTTATCGAGTACGGAACCCGCATATCCGAGGTGGCACGCAATATTATGAGCAACGCCAAGTTCGCGGTCGAGGCGGCGCTCGGCGTGCCGGTGGTGCAGGTGAACGTGAATGTGCAGGACATCCGGGTCAGCAAGTAAGTTTCGAGTTTCGAGCGTGTCGCACGCTGTTACAGGTATAACCGCAAAGCTCAAAACAAGACTCTAGAACTGTGAGAGAGATGATAGAACGGCAAAAGGATACAAGCGATCACGAGAAGTCGGACAACAAGCGGCATGCGCCCTTGCCTATGGGTCCGGGTGAAGCCTGGGACGGGCAGGACCTCAAGCGGGCGTTCGGTGCGGCGGCGGCGTGGCTTGCCTATAACGCTGAAGCGATAAACGCCCTGAACGTCTTTCCCGTGCCCGATGGAGACACGGGAACCAACATGGCCCTAACTATGCAGGCCGCCGTCAAGCAGATAGACGGTTCGCCCAGCCATTCGGCCCACGAGATCGCAAGAGCCATTTCTCATGGCGCCCTGATGGGTGCGCGAGGCAACTCAGGAGTCATCCTGTCGCAAATCTGGCGGGGCTTTGCTGAGGGGATTGAGGGCAAGGAGAAACTGACGGCCCGCGACTTTGCCTCCGGGTTGGTGACATCCACCGCCACCGCCTACCGCGCCGTGCTCAAGCCGGTGGAAGGCACCATCCTTACCGTTATAAAAGATACAGGGCAGGGAGCTTTTAAGGCAGCCTCGGTTCTCAATTCCTATGCTTATATGCTCCGGGAAACCGCGCTAGCCGCCGGAGAGTCGGTAGCTACGACCCCCCAACTGTTGGACAAACTGCGAGATGCAGGGGTGGTGGACGCCGGAGGACAGGGGTTGTTTGTGATACTGGACGGCATGCGCCGCTACGCTGAGGGCGAAGACCTGGAGCTTGCCGGCGCCGAGTTGGCCCACGTGCCCACAGCCGAGCTAAACGGCGGCGTTCACGTGGAGCATGGGGACTACGGCTACTGCACCAACTTTATCCTGGTGGGCGGTGGCTGGGACTTCGATGAGGTGCGCGCACGCATCGCTTCCCTGGGCGAGTCGGCGGTGATAGTAGGCGATGAGCATATTGTGAAGGTACATATCCACACCGACACCCCCGGCACGGTGCTCAACTACGTAACCTCACTCGGCAGCCTGCGCCAGATATCCATCACCGACATGCAGGAGCAACACGAGGAGTTCCTCCAGGGGCATGCAGGGCCGACTGTGCAGGCGCCGGCAGCCGGACTACAAGGCTCAGGGCGCGTCCCCGAAACCATTGCACAGCAAAGCAGCATCGCGGTGCTGGCGGTGGCGGCGGGGCAGGGGTTGGTGAAGGTTTTCCGCAGCATGGGTGCAACCGCTATCGTTGAAGGGGGCCAGACGATGAACCCCAGCACGGAAGAGTTGCTGCGCGCTATCGAGAGCGTGCCCCAGAACGAAGTGATTATCCTACCGAATAACGGCAATATCATTTTGACCGCCACCCAGACGGCGAATCTTACCCGCAAGCGCGTGGCCGTTGTGCCGACCGAAACGATACCAAGCGGTATGTCGGCTTTGATCGCCTTCAACTACGATGCCGGCCTTGAAGAAAACGCAGCGGCCATGGAAAGCGCCGCCAAAGCGGTCGAGACGGGCGAGATCACGCGGGCCGTGCGCGACGCCAAAGTGGAGGATTTGCAGGTCAAGGCCGGCGACATAATCGGCCTGCTTAACAACAAGCTGGTTACGACAGGGCCAAGCCGCGAAGATGTGGCCTGGGACCTACTGAGTAGGATGGAGGCGCAAGAGCGGGAGCTAATCACCGTCTACTGGGGCGGCGACATAACCGAGCAGCAGGCCCAAACCTTCCAACAGCAGGTGCGGGAGCGCTTCGAGGAGGCCGAGGTAGAGCTTGTGGCGGGCGGCCAGCCGTTTTATGACTATATAATCTCTGTTGAGTGACCGGCGGCAGCCGACAACCCAAACTCCCGTGTAGCGTTTCGCAACGATGCCCCACATACGTATAGTAACAGACAGCGCATGCGATATACCTGACTCCCTGTTGGGGCAGCTTGACGTTACGGTCGTGCCCTGCTCGGTGCGCTGGGGTGATGCCCTCTTTCTAGAGGCCGGCGAGCCGCTCGTGGCGGCGCTGCGGGCCGCCGGCGCTCTGTCCCCTAGGCCGGGCGTGGAAGCTCCTTCGGTGGAGCAACTGACCCAGGTGTACAGGCAGATGCGCGACACCTGCGACGGAGTGCTTTCGATACATACCTCCTCCAAATTGAGCGATGCCTATGCCAACGCACTGCTGGCGAAGGAAGCCTTTAGCCGAGGCATGGGGGGCGGGCCTTTTCCTATAGCAGTGGTAGACTCCCTCTCCATTTCTATGGGCCTGGGGTGGCTGGCGCTGTCTATGGCGCAGGCTGTTGAGGCGAAGCTCAACTTGCAGAAGTTGACCAGCATGGCAAACCGCCTGGCCGGACAGGTCCACGTAGCCTTCTACGCCGACAGCTTGCTGGGGCTGCTCAAGACAGGCAGGGTTCCACGCCTGGAACCCCACGCCGGCGGCCTCGCCTCCTCCAAGCCATTGCTTCACGTGGACGAGGGCCATGTGGTGGTATACGAGCGCACCCGCACGCGCCCCAAAGCCAGAGATGCCTTATATAACTTTGTAGAGGATTTCCCGAAGATCGGCGAAATCGCCGTGCTGCATACCGGGGCAAGCCTGGACGTAGAACACCTGATGACTCGCATCGGGGCTATCTACCCGCGCGAACGTGTGCTGATAATGCACCCTGGGGCGGCAGTGTCGGCTTGGCTTGGCCCCGACGCTGTGGGCGTGGCGGTCCTCGAAGGGGAAGAATAGTTCAGGGAGCTATGAGCAACAACCATCGCCAGGTAAAGATCGTGGCCGACAGCGCAGCCGATATACCGGCTGAGTTGGCGCGCACTCTTGACATAACTGTCGTGCCTTTGTCCGTTCACATGGGCGGGCGACAGTTTCGAGACGGGGTGGACCTGAGCGGGGAGGAGTTTTACAAGGAGCTTGAGACGGTTCGGAGCGTGACCACTACATCCCTACCGTCGCTGCAACTGTTCGAGGAGGCTTACCAACGTCTCACCTCCGAGGGTTACGATGTTGTTAGCATCCACATGTCGTCCAGACTGAGCGGCACCTTCAACGCGGCGCTCATGGCCTCCACAAGCGACGGCGTAGCGACGGAGGCGGTCGGCGTGGTGGACACGCGCACCCTTTCGATGGCTGAAGGCTGGATTGCGGTCCGATGCGCGCAGGCTGCCCGCGAGGGTAAATCCCGTGAGGAGATAGAGGTGTTGGCCGCTTCGCTCACGCCCAGGGCGCGCCTGTACGGTGTGCTCGATACGCTGGACTATGTGATGAAGTCGGGCAGGATAGGCCGGCTGCCGGGCACGGTAGGCACACTGTTGAGCATCAAGCCGATAGTGACCACCAGGCCGAACGGCGAGGCCGGCATCATGGAGCGGGTTCGTACCCGCCGAAAGGCTCTTGAGCGCATCGTAGAGTTGACCGCCGAGGCTTGCCCACTGGATGCGCTTGCGGTGATGCACGGCGCAGACGAAGCAGGCGCTCAGGAGCTTCTTTCTATGCTCGGTGGGTTAGACCTTCCCTTCGATGTGGTAGTGGGCCACATCGGGGCGGTGCTGGGCACGCATATCGGGCCGGGCGCGGTAGGGGTGTGCCTGTTGAAGGGCGCCGACTAAGAGCCGCCTACTCTGTGCTTTTTCCACATCCTTCCTCCCTGCCACTCACTAAGGTACAATAAGAGGGTAAGATGGTAAGAGGGTACCGGCGCGCCGGTACATCAGTTCTGCATGCGGGTCGCACACTCCACCCATGACTATACCTACTAACGTCTTCCGAAATATACTCCGCCTGGAGGAGCATAAAGGCTTTGCCGACGCTGCCGTTACGGGCGGGTTGGAAGCCTTCGCGCGCCGTTGGGCCGAGCAGATGGTCGAGGGCGACCGTCAGGCCGGCCCCATGCCGGCGGCCATCGCTGCGATGCTGGCCGGCTATGCCGAGGCGGGCCTGCCGAAGCGCGAGGAGGCTGTGCGGCAGGCATGCGAACTGCTGCGTCTGTTCGACGAGGGAGTGAGAACGGCGCCGGGCGCGCAGAACGGGCGCGGCTCCAACGGCCACTCCTCAGCCGCCATCGAAGGCTTCACCGGCTTTGACGATGAAGACCCCCGCGCCAAAGCACCCATCTCAACGTCACGGAGCGGCATCGCCCCCGCGCCTCTTGTCGAAGCGCCCTCGCCTCCTCCCAAAAGCGCCAGGGCCGCGCGCCGTAATGCCACCCTCGAATCGCCCGTCACAGTGTTGCGAGGCGTACAAGATGCTACCGCCAGACTGCTCAAGCGGTTGGGCGTCTACACGGTGCGCGATGCTTTGCTGTTCTTCCCCTTTCGCTACGACGACTTCTCCGAGATGAAACCGATTGGGGAGTTGCAGCCGGATGTGAACCAAACGGTGGTGGGCACGGTCTGGGATGTGGAGGTGCGGCAGACGCGCAACGGCAGGCCGATGGTCACCGCGACTGTGGCCGACGACAGCGGTGTGATCAGCGTTACATGGTTCAACCAGGAGTACATCGCCCGGCAGATACACCAGGGCGATCCAATTGTGGTGTCCGGCAAGCCTGTGCCTTTCAATGGGCGTCTTCAGTTTAGCTCGCCGGAGTGGGAGCCTTACGACTCCGAGCTGCTCCACACCGGGCGCATTGTGCCGGTATACCGCTCGACCGAGGGGCTGTACCGCCGTACCCTGCGCCGGATCATGCACGATGCGGTGGAGCGGTTTGCCGACCAGCTGGCCGACTATATGCCCGAAACGGTCAAGCGCGATGCCCAGCTTTGCGACCTGCAAACGGCCATCCGGCAGATACACTTCCCCGAAAGCAAACCGGACGCGGCCCACGCCACCAAGAGGCTGGCCTTTGACGAGTTCTTGATGATACAGTTGGGCATGCTCCAGCGCAAGCGGGCGTGGCAAGAGTCGCAGCAGGGTCTGGCCCTGCACGCGGCGCCGGAGACGCTGGATCGGTTCTACCAATCGCTGCCGTTTGAGCTAACAAACGCCCAGCGCAGAGTAATAGGCGAAATCACCAGCGACATATCCGGTACAGTGCCGATGACCAGGCTGTTGCAGGGAGATGTGGGTTCAGGTAAGACCGCAGTGGCTGCCGCCGCTCTGTACCTGGCCCGGCAGAACGGCGCACAGGGTGTGCTCATGGCCCCCACCGAAATCCTGGCCGAGCAGCACTACAAGAGCCTATCGCTCATGATGGAAGGGTTGCCCGACGCGGAAGGGCGCGCGCCAACCGTGCGGCTGTTGAAGGGGAGCACGCCGCGCAAAGAGAAGAATAAGATTTACGCGGAGGCAGCCTCCGGCGAGGTGGATATCGTGGTGGGCACGCACGCGGTGATACAGGAGGGGGTGCAGTTCAACCGCCTGGCGATGGTGATCGTGGACGAGCAGCACCGCTTCGGGGTGATGCAGCGCGACGCTCTGCGGCAAAAGGGCATTGAGGCGGGGTTGATGCCCCATACCCTGGTGATGACCGCCACACCTATCCCTCGCTCGCTGGCCCTCACTATCTACGGCGACCTTGAGGTGTCGGTGATTGATGAGATGCCCCCAGGGCGCAGGCTCATCAAGACGCGCTGGGTGGACGCCACCCGCCGCCAACAGGCGTATAGCTTTATCGAGAAGCGGGTGTCCGAAGGGCGGCAGGCTTTCGTCATTTGCCCCCTGGTCGAGGAGTCGGACAAGATAGAGGCCAAAGCAGCCACCGTCGAGTACGAGCGATTGCAGACTGAAATCTTCCCCGACCGCAGGCTGGCTCTGCTGCATGGTCGCATGAAGCCCAAAGAGAAAGAGGAGGTCATGTCGGCCTTCAACCGGCGAGATGCCGACATCCTGGTGTCCACCAGCGTGGTCGAAGTGGGTATAGACGTGCCCAACGCCACAGTGATGCTGATCGAGGGGGCAGACCGCTTCGGGTTGTCGCAGCTTCACCAGTTCCGGGGGCGCGTAGGCCGAGGGGAACACCAGTCGTACTGCATTTTGCTGGCCGAGGACGCACAGGGGGTGGCTTTCGAGCGGATGCAGATCATTCAGGAGACGCACGACGGTTTTCGCCTGGCCGAGGAGGATATGAAGATACGTGGGCCGGGCCAGTTCTTCGGCACTCGACAGTCGGGTATGCCCGACCTGCGAATGGCAAAGCTCTCCGATATGGCGACGCTGACCCTGGCGCGCGAGCAGGCCAAAGCGTTGTTTGCCCGCGACCCCGACCTTGCCATGCCCGAACACGCTGCCCTGCGCGATGTGTTGGAAGCGTTCTGGAGCCGCGCCGAGACGGACGCCAACCAGTAAAGGAGATATATTGACCATGCCGAAGTTGCGGGCGGAAGATGTGCAGAGCTACTATGAAAGGTTCGCCGCCGGTGAGACGGATATCAACTCGCTGTCTGAGCAGTTCAGCCGGGACGCGCTCTGCGCCTTCTTAGACAGCCATGTAGAGGAGTTGATCAACGCCGTGCAGGGGCTGACGCCCAAACAGTTGGCCTACAGGATGCCCGGTATGCCTCAGGGGTGGGACGCCAACGGGGACGAGAGGCACTACGACGCTTCGGAGCTTGTCACCCACGTGGCTAGCGGCATCGCTTTCCACCACTGGGGGATAACCAGGGCACTCGGCGGCCCCAGGCCGCAGTTCCCCAGGCCGCCTGACGGGGTGGCGACGACGGGCAAGCGTGGAGCCACAATGGGCGCCGGAGGCTGGACGGGCCGGCCTCGCTCCGAAACGCTGCCCCTGCTCAGGCAGACGGCGAACAGCTTTATCGAATACGTGCGGGGCCTGCCGGACGAGGAGAGCAGGCAAGCTGTGTCGAGCATGGGTGGCTTCAAACATCTAACCGCCCACAGCTGGCTCTTTCTTGATGCAGTACACGCCGCCATGCACGTGGCGCAATTGCGCGAGATGCAGGCGCAGCCCGACTATCCGGGCGCCTGAGCTAAGGCCCGCCGGTACTCAGCCGCCACCACTGCTCAAGCAACTGCAAGATGAACGGCAGGCTCATCGCCAGCAGCAGGATGGCGTATACCCATCTGATCCATTTAGGCTGGGTGTAGGGCGGCCTGTAGTCCTGAAAGTCGTCCCGGCTGCCGTACTCGTACCGCCCATATGCGGGCGCCGGGTTGGATGCTCTGGGGGCGAACAACTGGGGCTGGTTTTTACCAGCGCCTTCTGCCTCGTCCTGCGCTTTATCCGACCAATACCACCCGTCGGGCGCTCCCTCCGCGCTGTTCTCCAGGCGATCCTTCTCAAGTGGGTCTGTCGTCAGCAGGTTCCAGCCGTCGGGGAGGCTGTGGGAGCGACGCACTTCTCCCTCCGGCGAGGGGCCGACCTCCTGTTCTTGGTCCAAGTCATCCCAATCTTGGCTATCGAAGTCGCTGCTGGGGGGAGAGTCGATCAGGGCGCGAGCCTGGGAAACCAGATGGCGGGGCACACGGAGGTCGTGGGGCACGAAATCGTTATGGCTGAACTCGGCGATGTCCGCGCTGGGCGAGCGCATGAGGAGCACAGGTACGCCGGCGTCCTCAAGCTGGCTTTTGATGAGATTGCCGATGATGGCGTTGGGCACGTTACCGGCCACCGTCCACTGCGGGTCGGCGTCGTCTGATCCTATTTGGCTCATGCCCTTGATCACCCTCAATTCAGGAGGGCGCCACTCGGTAGGGGTGTCGCAGTCGGGGCACACCCGCACCCAACTTTCGTATTCGTACCCGCAGGTCGGGCAGATATGACGGTTCTGGGGTCTCATCATCCTCATTATACAGGAAAGCCCTATCCGTGTCTGGGTTGCACCACCACCGCCGTGCCGTAGGCCAATACCTCGGTCACGCCGTCGGTGACTTCGTTGGCGTCATAGCGCATGCCCAGGATGGCGTTTGCTCCCATTTCATCGGCGTGTTGCAGCATCAGCTGGAACGCCTCCTCGCGGGCGTGCTCGCAAAGCTCCGTGTAAATGGTGATGTTGCCGCCCACAAGTTGCTGCAACGACGCCCCAAACTGCCCGATCACCGAGCGCGAGCGCACTGTGATGCCGCGCACGATGCCCAGATGCCGGGCTATCTGCATCCCTTCGAGGTGTAGGGTTGTAGTGACCATTGACCTGTCCATCTGATTTGTCCTCCTACTTTTACTTTATAACGAACAAGAAGATTTCAACACGAAGATACGAAGATGCGAAGTCGTGAAGGTTTTTTGTGGTTGTCGGAGTTGAGCTACTCCCGTCACGGGAGTGCCCCAATACTACATGCTGAACAGTTACGCTATAGGTTGCGCCTTGCGTCTGACGAGCGCCATCCATGCCAACCCCGCCACAGACGCGGCGAGCGTCGCCAGGGAGAGCAGCCTGCCCCATACCCAACTGTCGGGGCGGAACTGCATAGAGATAGTGTGTTCCCCGGCCTCCACTTTGACCGCTCGGAAGGCATAGTCGGCGGGCACGACGGCAGCGGGCTGCCCGTCCACTGTGGCCCGCCAGCCGGGGAACCAAGCGTCGGTGAGCACTACCCAACCCGGAGCCTCGGCCTTCACTGATATATCTACGGCATTGGGGGTATAGCGGGTTACACGCACCGTTTCGCCTGCCCGGCGGCCTTCAGGCTGGTTCTCTGCTGTGCCCGGAATCCGGCTGCTTACCGGCTCTCCATCTCCAAGTATGACCGTGTGCCGGCTGTCTATATCCTGCCGCCAGATGATGATGGAAATGTCCTCAGGGTCGGTTTCGATGCGCGCCTCGTGTACCAGGAAAACGCGGGGCAGCGCGTTGGCATTCTTCCAGATGTCGAACATACCCTGCCGCTCGACCAGGGACCACTTCGGCTGGCCGGCATGCAGAGTAGAGGTAGTGGCGGTGGTGGAGGAGACCACCTGGAACGATGCGCCGAACAGGTCGTACAAGGGGGTATCCTGGTGGCTCATAGCATCTCCCCAGAGGAAGTTGTACCTGTCGAGCGTCAACGGATTGAACACGCCGCCCGTGTCGTAAAGAGGCTCGCGGAGAGCGCCGGCAAGCAGCGCGGTCGAAGGCTGCCATATCTCCCGCACGTCCGTATCGCTGTCGATTCTTTGCGGCAAATTGGTGGCATCATTCTGGGTGGATTTGCTGAGGAAGGAGATCGTATCGAAGTTTTTGTACCCGGCCAAAATATCCTGGGTGGTGGGGTTGAAGCGAGCGTTGGGAGAAAAAAGGTCGAGCGCCGTCAGCAGCAGCATTGCGCCGCCTGCGACCAGGGGCCGCATACGCCGGGTGTAGGCCGCCAGGACAACGCCGGCCAACGCACCCAACCAGATCAGCAGCATCCCCAGGTCGTTGATCGCTTCGGGCAAGCGCTTCTGGGAGAACTGGTTGACCAGCAGGTCGCGGTAGAAAGTAGGCAGTATACCTACGGCCACCACCACCAACGCCGACAGTAGGCCGACCAGCCACCACAGTATGTTGCGCCTCTCCCGTTCGCCGGTTCGTAAGCCCGCAACCAGGGCATCCAGCCCAAAGCCGGCAAGCCCCGCCAGACCGAAGCCGAAAAGCTCCAGAGCGCGTCCCGCATCGCGCAACTTGCTGAAGCCGGGCAGGAACTTGTAGACCCACCCGCCCACGATGGAGAGGTCGCCCACCATCAGCAACAGCGCCAACAATAAGAGCAGCGCGAAGAAGCCCACCATGCGCGCACGCCTGATGCCAAGTCCGGCGGCAGCAAGGGCCATCGCCACCACCCCGCTGTAGCCCCAATTCTCTGTGGTTTGCCAGATGCCGAAAGCATAGGTGGTGGGGCTGCTGCCGTACACGCGGGGCAGGAAAAGGTTGAGCAGGGTTACAGGTTGGGCGGGGAACTCGCTCGCTTCTTCGTAGCTGACGGCAGAGCGTACTGAGTAGTTGCTCAGCTCGATGCTCGGCAGCAGTTGCACCGCCGATACGCCCAGAGCTACTCCCAACGCCAGCCCACCCTTCAACAGCATCGGCCAGGCTGTTCGCAGCGAGGTATGTCCTGCCTCGAAGAACAGATAGAGCCACAGCAGCCCCGCCGCCATGAGGCCGTAGGCAAATATCTGCACGTGCCCGGCCAACAGCGCCATCGCCATCGAGAGGCCCGCCGCGATGCTCCATGCCCACCCCTTGCGGCCTCCGGTGAGCAGTGCGCGGCGCAACAACAGCAGTTCCAACGGCAGCCACGCCGCCACCAGCACCATCGGCATGTGGCCCAGGTGGGCCGTCATAAAGCCGCAGAAGGCAAAAATTACCCCGCCCGCCAATGCGCCCAGCCTTCGCAGACCTATATCGCGCAGGAACAGGTATGTGAAGGCCGAGGCGAGCCAGTAGTGTAGGATAAGCAGCCATTCGAGCCGGCCATAGTCGAGGTTGTACAGCAGAAACAGCGGCCAGTTCAAGGGATAGAACAGCCCCATTTGCACGTCGGCGGCGAACGGCATGCCGGTGTATAGGTGTGGGTTCCAGAGCGGTATCGTGCCGGCTTTGATTTGAGCGGCGGCGTAAGTGTAGCCTGGATAGTACAGGGAAACCAGGTCGCCCCCGCCCGCCGGCATAAGCACGCCAGTCTCGGTAAGCGCTCGCCAGAAGAAGCCGCCGGTGAGCAAGGCCAGCAGCCCAAGCGCGGCCACCTCAAGATGAACAGGATGCCTTGTGGGTCGCTGTCGCCACCATCGGTAGGCGAGATAGTAGGCCGCTGCAAAGAGGAGCAGCCCCAGTGCAACGCCGAGCGGGGTCAGCAGGCGGCCGGCGCCTTCAGTCAACGCTTGTCTCGCGGGGTAGGCAGCGTGGCTACTGTGCCGGAGGGTGGCGGTGGCGGGTTGCGGGGGGCGGTTGTGTGAAAGGCAGCCGCGCCTACGCCCAGCACAACGGCGGCGATCACGCCCATCAAGGCTACCGGCACGAGGCCGATAAAGTGGTCCAGGATCGAGAAGGTCTGTGCGACCTCGGTGGGCAGCCCAAGGGCTGTGAGGATCCCCACCACCGCCAACTCAAACGTCCCCAGCGAGCCGGGAGCGGCCGGCACCGCCATGCTCAGGTTGGTAGCCACCACCAGCACCGAGGCGACTAAGGGGCCGACCTCGATGTTGAAGGCCCTCAGCAGGCAGTATATCGTCACCACGTTGATGCTCCACGTGACCAGCGACCACAGCGCCACCCGTAGGGCCACAGCTGGGTTTAGCATCGGTGCGAAGCCTTGCAACACCTGCTCGGTAGCGACCTCGATACGGGGGCCCAGGTGCATAGGCAGCCGCCGGGCCACTATGCGCGCCAAGCCGCGAGCCAACTGCGGCCTGAGCACCAATCCAAGCATCAGCAGAGTGCCGACCGTCACCCCCACCGCCAGCGTAATGGCCGGGCGCTGCATATCGCCGGGCAGCTTTACAAACGGCAGGCTTATCCCCAGCAACAGCAGCAGGGTCAATACGTCCAGCACCTTTTCCACGAGGATAGTAGAAAAGACGCGGGGAGCCGGCACGCCGGAGCGCGAACTGACCACGAAGCCGCGCGCCACCTCGCCTGCCCTGAACGGCAGAGGGATATAGGAGATCATCAGCGCGGAGAAAAGCAGGTTGTTGGAGACGCGCGGCTCATCCGGGTGGAACATCACTCGCCAACGCCACACTTTGCTCATGAACGTCAGGATGAAGGGCAACACCATGAGGGCGAACCACACCGGCTGCACCGACTGCATCGCACCCCAAACTCCCCCCAGGTCAAAGCCCTGGAAGGCAAAAAAGAGCGACACCACGCTGATAATCAGCCCGGCCAGCAGAAATAAAGTACGCTTCACGGTACCAACATGAGAACACATGCTGCATGGCCGCCGCACGCGTTCCGAGTTGTGCTACTCCTTTTTGTACTTACCTATAAGCTCTCGTGCCTTGTCGCGGCTGTTCCGCACCAGGTCTTCCTGGCGCAAGTCCCAGTTGGGACGCTCACGGTAGTCCAGATGGTAGATGATGTTGCTGTTTTGGACGTAGGTTGCACGGTTGAGCATGGGAAAGAGTTCCGTCAGGAAGGCGATCTCCCACACCTTCTTGTGGGCGCGCTGCTTGTCGAGCACGTCCACCGTAGTGTCGTAATACTCAAGCAGGATGTTACGCACCAACTTGTCCTGGTAGAACACCCCACCGGGGGAGTAGTGAGGGCGGTCGGCAAGGGCAGTACGCACAGTTGCCACGTTCTTGCAGTAGGGAGCGAGCCAGCCGTAGGCCGGGTTGCTGTTGGTCCACTGTAGCATCTCGGTGATAGCGCGCGAGGGCATAACCACATCATCGTCGAAGAAGCAGATATTCGGCCCTTCCAGCGTTTCCAGCAAGGCAAGGCGGCCCAGGCTGAAAGCCCGCTTGTCGTCGCGCAGGTGCTCGTATGAACATGTAATTTCGCGGTCGGCGGCCAGGCGCAGCGTGGACTGCACCTCCTCGTTATTGATAATGGGCGTGGGCGCAGTATCTACGATGTGAATACGTATGCGGCGCTCGTCCTGAAGAAGCAGCGAAGACAGCGCCATAGACAAGGTTGGCTTGCCGATGGTAAGGATGCCTATCTCAAGCAAGGGCCGGTTTTGTTGGGTTGGAGGGTCTAAGCTCAAAATCTAAACTGCCGTAGAATTACGCATTGCGGCGCCTTATGTACAGAATATACCAGATACCCAGGGCAGCGGTAGCCGAGAGGGTGTCTATGGCGATGTCGGTGACGTGGAACTCACGCCGGGGCACGAATGCCTGATGTATCTCGTCCGAGGCGGCGTACAAACTCGAGATGAGCACCCCCACGCGCCACATATTCAGCATCAGGGGCCGTGACAAGATGGCGCCCCTAGCAGTCCAGGTCGCCAGCAGGGCGCGGCCAACCAGCAAAGCCAACGCTGAGTACTCCCACACGTGCGCCGACTTGCGTAGCGCCTGTGCAGAAGGTGGGCCTTGCACAAGGGTCCAGGTGTTCTGGGACGACGCATAGAAGATCGCCGCCATCCAGACAAGCACGGGCCCCCAGGAAAAGATAAAGTTGCGCGCCCCCGATGCAGGCGCTTTGCTGCTGTTTGCTTTGACCATCGCTTACATGAGGATAGCAGAGGGGTGGGGCACTGTCAAGGTAAGGAAAGCGAGTAAGTGTTCAGATTTGGGGTTGAGGAAATTAGACCTGAGCATGTAGAGCCCACCCCATGGCCCCCCTCCCACACGTGGTATGGGGCTTTTAGATAGGAGAATAACAGGGGACACCCCGCCCCCCCGCTACGCTCATACCCCGTCAGGGGATTCTCCCCTGCACCCCAAGTGTGAACATTTATGCTAGTTGGTGATTACCCACATCTCAAGCTACGTAGGCTACCGTGTTAGGGACTGAGGAGTACTACGTGTTGTCATTCCGAACAAAGTGAGGAATCAGTGTGCCTTCATGACAGTAGGCGTATGTATGCATCAGTACGGCTTACATAACCAGGTATTCCACCATCGAGTGTCATACCGGTCTACTGATTCCTCGCTGTGCTCGGAATGACAAGGTGCAGTATGTGCTGTTTTCCCGGCACAGGCGTCCCAGCACAGCTTCAAACGTGGGTAATCACCAGAAGGCTAGAGGACAGGCACGCGGGTAGTGGTTCTGCTTCGCATTCAGGCTTCGCAACTCAGGACCCATACAGACCGTTGATCTACTTCGTCTTTATACCGGGCGGCGTCGCAGTGGTCGTGGCTGTAGGGGTGAAGGTCGGCATGGCGGTGGAGGTTGTAGTGGCCGAAGGCGTGGAAGTAGCGGTAGCAGAAGCAGTGGCGGTGGGTGTAGGTGTATAGGTAGAGGTTGGCGTAGCTGTAGGGGTGGAGGTGGGCGGCACGGGCGTGTTCGTGGCCGTTGGGGTGGGGGTGGGCTGGTTGATAGCGAGGTACACCATCTTGGTGATCTGCGCCCTCGATGTGTTGTTGGCGGGGCGGAAGTAGGGCCTACCCAGCGGGTCGCAAGGCTCGCCGGGGCCGCCGCACGGATAGCCGCCGATAATAGTATGCGCCGCCGCCGCCTCCACGAAAGCGTAGAAGGGCGAGCCGGGGGATACATCCGCGAAGGTGGGATTGGCCGGGTTGGGCACGTCCCACTGTGCCGACAGCACCACTATCTTGGTGATCTGCCCCCTTGTGATACTATTGCCGGGGCGGAAGTAGGGCCTACCTTGCGGGTCGCATGGTTCGCCCGGCCCGCCGCACGGATAGCCGCCAACGATGCTATAGTTCGCCGCAGTCTGTATGTAGGTGTAGAAGGGCGAGCCGGGCAGCACGTCGCTGAAACGCTGCTCGCCGTTCACCAGAGGGTAGCCGAACGCCAGCATCGTTATCTTGGTGAGCTGCCCCCTGGTCGTGGAGTTGGCGGGACGGAAAGTGCCGTCGGGATAGCCGCCGATCACTCCCATGTTCGCCAGCGCTTCGATGTACTGGTACGCCCAGAAGTCGGCAGGCACGTCTATGAAGCGTGTATTGACGGCAACTATCTGCTGCTGCGGGGCCACTGTGGTGCGGCGCGGCGGGAACGTCTCGATAACATAGGGAGTAACAGAGTAGGTCTGGTTGCCGTTCGTGTCGTTGGGAGCGATAGCGAGGCCGGCGCGCCAGGTGCCGTTGCTCGTGGTGCCGGCTACCAGATCGAAGTTGATCACCTGGTATGTGTTGTCGGGGAAGTTCACGTTGGCCTGCACGGTGTCTATCGGCGTGCCGTCGGCGTCGTTAGCATCCACCTCGATAGTGAGAGTCCCTCCCAGCCTGGTGAATTGCAGGCTGCTGTACCGGATGGCGCTTATCACGGGCGGCCCGTCGGGTAGCGATGTAGGCGTCGGGGGGACAGGGGTCGAAGTGGGAGTAGCCGGCACGGGCGTGTAGGTGGGCGGCGGATAGAGCGCCTGCTGGGCGAGGGCGTTTTGGGCCGGGCGGTTTTTGACCGACCAGAAGCGGAAGGCGAAACAATTCTCGTACCAGGGTGCTTCGTTGAAGTCGAAGTTGAACACGAACATCGCACCCATCCAGGGCCAGTAGGAGCGTGCGTAGTTGTACGCCCGTACCATATAGTCGGCCTGCTGTTGAGGGGTGAAAACAAAATACCAGTCGGGAGGCGGGCAGTTCGAGCCTTCGGTGCGCGGGTCTATCGCCCAACCCATTTCGGTGGCCCAAATCTTCTTGGCCGCATCTCCGTACTGCACCATGATGTCGCGGTGGCGCTCGGCCCGCCTGAAGATCAGGCGATTGCTGCCGCCGACTCCCACTGCCGCTTCGGGAGGCGATATAAACCCGTAGGGGTGGTCCGAGAGGATGTCGAAGTAGGGCCTGGCTCCTGCGCTGTACATCTGCTGGAGAAAAGCTATGTCGTCGAGGTGGCACTCCGCCGGCAGAGCCAGTTCACCAACGGTCGTGATCGCCCCCCCCACCACCTGAGCAGAGGGGTCTGCCGCCTTGATCTGCGGGTAAACCGCCCTGAGCAGTTCGGTGTAGCGCGCGGGGTCGGGGCAAAGATTACCCCACTCCTGACTGGTGTTCGGCTCATTCCAGATTTCATAGGCGACACCGTACGGCGTGAGGCTACGTACATGGGCCGCAAGCTGATAGCTGAAGCGCCCAAAATCGGCGGCGTTGCGGGGCGGGCAGGTGTCCACCGAGGAGCAAGCCGGGTCTCTCGCCCACCCCGGCGGTCTACTGACGCGGATAAGCACATTCAGGCCGCTGTTGCGGGCTGCATTCACTATATTGTCCACGTTGCCCCAGTTGTAACTGCCGGGCGAAGGTTCGGCTTCTTTCCAGTAAACGCCATACTGCACCCACCCGAAGCCCATGCTTCGGACGGTAGGATTGTTGCCCAATAGTGCCATGACAAAGCCGTACTGTATAACGTCGGTCTGGGGCTGAGCGGGCTGCTTGGCCTGGGGCGTTGCGGGCGCTACAGCAGCCGTGTTTGCGGAGGCGCCTGCCTCCGGGCCGGCGCCTCCCCCCACCAACAGCGCCCTCAGGACCAGGCAGAGCGCCGGTCCCACTCTATACCAGACAGGATTTATTTTGTGTGCTTGCCTCTCTGCCCGCTCCGATGATCCAGCCAATACTCTATTCCTTCCCTTGCATCCTATTATATAGCACCCCACACCAGGCGATGGAAAACCCTCCGTCATGTGTGGCTCATTATAGTTAACGCCCGGCACCCCTGTTCGGTTGCTCATTTTCATCTACGCCGGCACAGTTTTCCACAGGATGTGGAAAAGTTATGCACATAGCTTCCGCCTGATATAATCTTTAAGCCCTAGGTTCTCTAGCTTAGAGTGACCTATCCCTGTACACAGTTGAGGTTGTCCCATGCCCGTTCCTCGTCTGCTCTCAAGGCTTCATTCTATCTTCGCCGCCCTGCTCGCCCTGCTACTGTTGATTGTCACAGCTCCCCTGTTCGCAGGCTCTGCCATTGCCGGGGAGGCACAGCAAGCGGAGGCGAGTCCGCCGGAGATCAGCGCCAGGGCAGCGGTGCTTGTCGAATACCCCTCCGGGCGCGTGCTGTACGACAAGGCGATGCACGACCGCCTTCCCCCCGCCAGCACCACCAAGATTATGTCGGCGATACTGGCCCTGGAGTACGGCAAGCTGGACGAGCAGTTCGCCGTTACCGAAGCAGACCTTGTGGGCGAGTCGACGATGGGCCTCAAGAGCGGCGAGCAGCAGAGTTTGCGCGATCTTATTTACGGCATGATGCTGCCTTCGGGCAACGATGCAGCGATGGTGGTGGCGCGCAATCTGGCCGCCAAAGCCGGTGCGGGTGACCCTGCCGTAACAGACCCGATTGCCCGCTTCGCTGAGATGATGAATATGCGTGCCGGGCAGCTGGGCTTGAGGGACACTCATTTTTTGACCCCGCACGGCCTGGACGCCGACGGCCATTACTCAAGCGCCTACGACATGGCCTCCCTTTCCTGGTATGCCTTGCACTTCCCGCTCTTCAACGAAGTGGTCAAGCAGGTGGGCTACGAAGCGCCCGGCCATCCCCTGCTGAACACCAATGAAATGCTCACCCGTTACATCGGGGCCGATGGCATAAAAACCGGCTGGACCGATGCCGGGGGGCTTTGTCTGGTGACTTCGGCCACCCGCGACGGCCACAGGCTGATTTCTGTGGTGCTCAACGCGCCCAGGTGGTACGCCGACAGCACTGCCTTGCTCAACTATGGGTTCGCCCAACTCGCTGCCAGACCGACGGACGCGGGGGCCGAGGCGCTGGACGTGACCAGGCGGGGCACGGTGGACTGGCTGATGCAAAACGGTTCGCCGCCCCCGTTACTGCCGGCGACGATGGCGCAGGGGGGTGGGTCCGCATCCACTTCACAGCAGGAGGCCGGCGGACCGGCAGTGCAGGCTGCTCCCCCTGTTGACGAGAAGGCATCGAAAGCCGCAATGGTCAACAGTCTGCTCTTGTCGCAGAGGGGCGGGCAGCCGAATCTACCCTGGGCGTTGTTGATAAGCGGGCTGCTCGGCGTGACTATATTCTACGCGCTGGCGATAAGGCTGTGGGGCGTCAGACCGCGCCTCGCGCACATGCCTGCAAGCCTTCTCAGCCGATTGCCCGCTTTGCCTGTGCTGCGGGTGGGCGGGCGCACTAAGGTTGCGCGGCCCACGCCGCAGAGGGCCGGGCCGGAGCTTGTGCCGGACTATACACCGCGCACTGTGGCCGGCGGCTCTGCCCTACGCCGCCGTGAGCCAAACCTGATGCTGACCGACCAGCAAGTGTGCGCGGTACACCTGGCGCGGGCGGTCGAGTTGGCCTGGGAAGGGCGGCAAGGCTCCAGCATGTCCGAGTTCTTGCTGGCGTTGCGGGCGGCGGGCGGCCTGGACGTGGCCGAGGTAGCCGAGATACACAGGCTAAACGCCGTTGCGTTCCTGGCTCTGTCGAGCGCGCAAATGGCGGCGGCACACGTTGCGGCGGCGCACGACACCCTCTTGCACGGCACGCTGGTGCTGCCTCACGAGCGTATGTTGCTGCTGGCTTTCCGGCAGCTTGAAATGCACATGTGCGCCTGAGTTGTTCTTCAAAGAGCGAAAAGAGCGCTTGCCTCAAAAGGGGCAGGCGCTCTTTTGTTCAGGAGACGCGCGCTTGCTTATACGAAGCGGGGGTCGTCTTTCTCCGGCTGCTGTTGGCCTCCCGGGTTGCCTCCAAATAGGCCGCCCAAGCCTCCCTCGGCCTGGCCGCCTCCGAACAAGCCGCCTAGCGGCCCCTGACTTTGTTGCCCGCCGCCTGAGCCGCCAAGCATGTTGCCTATGCCCCCAAGCAAGCCTCCCAAGCCGCCGAGTGGGTCGTTTTGGCCGCCTTGCTGTGGATAGTTCGGCTGCTGAGTTTGGCCCCCGCCCCCCAAGCCGCCGCTCATGATAGCTCCGAGCACGCTGGGCAGCAGCGCACCGACTATACCGCCTATCACATTGGTCGCTGAGGCCGCCCCAGGGTCAATGTAGCCGCGTGGGGTTTGCCCGCGCTGGGCGTTGCTGCCGAAGCCGCTCCAGGGAGACTGGCTTGTACTGCGAGCGCCCATGACTGCGCCTCCAAGCGCCTGGAGCGCCGCTTGCCTTTCGTCCTGCCCGCTGTTCCTGGCGCTCGTAAAGTCCTGCACGGCGGGGAGGAGCGCGTCCAGCATGCTGCCCTGGCCGGGCTGCGCGGGATTGTCTCTCTGAGCGCCGCCCGCCAGCGAACGCAACAGCGGCAGCACGTCGTCCTGTGATATTCCTTGCCGGCCTCTAAAGTGTTGTGCCGCTTCCTGTAAGCCGTTAGCGTAGTAGTTGACCGACTGGCCTCGCCCAGTGCGGCGCATCGCCTCGGCTGCGGCCTCGAACTGTTGTCCCGCGTCTCGGCCTTGCTGTTGCTGGGCCGCCTGTGCCGCCGCCCTGAACGCCTCTACCATCCTGTTGCCGTGGGTGCCTCCGTGCTGCGCACTGGTGCTGTTCAGCCCCGATTCGTTTCGCTGCAACATCTGCACAACCGAATTGAGCACTTCGCCCACACTGACTTCTCTGTTGTTGTCCACGATAAGTTACCTCCGTATTCCAGGCGCTTTTCCATCTACGCCCGCCTATCACCGGAGCATGATACATGCCAGGGCATATGCGCGCCGAGACATGTAATTCTCGCCTTCCGGCTACTCCTGCACCGCGATATGCAAGTCCGAGAGGGAGCGTTCCTGTACCGGAGAGGGTGCGCCCATCATCAGGTCGCGGGCTTGGGCGGTTTTGGGGAAGGCGATTACCTCGCGGATGTTGTTTTCACCCGCCAGCAGCATCACCAGGCGGTCTATACCGGGGGCGATGCCGCCGTGTGGGGGTGCGCCGAAGTCGAAGGCAGCCAGCAGATGGCCGAAGCGCTGTTGTATCTCCTCAGGCGTGTAGCCCATAAGCTCAAACACACGCGCCTGCAAATCGCGCTCGTGGATACGTATTGAGCCGGTGCAAAGTTCAAAGCCGTTGCACACCACGTCATATGCGGCTGCGCGCACCGACCCAGGTTCTGTTTCGAGTAAATGCACGTCTTCGGGAAGGGGTGCGGTGAAGGGGTGGTGTACGGCATCCCAACGGCCTTCTTCCATATTCCATTCCAGCATGGGCGGATCTATCACCCAGGCGAACGCCAACAGATCGTTATCCGGTAGGTCGAGCCGCCGGGCCATCTCCACCCGCAGCCTGCCCAATACATCCCGCACAATAGGGGTGTGGTCGGCCACGATAAGCAGCAAATCGCCCGGCTCGGTTTGCATGGCTTCAACCACTCCCTGCACCTCAGCCTCGCTGAGGAACTTGGCCGCCGGACCGCGCAGAGAAGCGCCTTCGCCCTCTGATGGTTCAACAGCCAGCCACACCAGACCTTTCGCGCCGTATCGCTTGGCCGTTTCAGTGATGTCGTCAAGCTCCCGGCGAGTGTAACCCCCCGCACCCTGCACCCGGATGCCGGCCACCAGTCCGCCCGCTTCAATCGCGTTTGCAAAGACCGCAAAGCCGCTGTTCGGCACCACACCGTCCAGCTCGACGATCTCCATACCGAAGCGCATGTCGGGCTTGTCGTTGCCGAAACGAGCCATAGACTCCTGGTAGGTAATGCGGGGGAACGGCTCGGCCATGCTTTTCTTGTCTGAGACCGTCTGCACAAGTTCGATGAAAAGCTGTTCGACTAGCTGAAGCACATCCTCGCGCTCCACAAAGCTCATCTCGATGTCCAGTTGGGTAAACTCCGGCTGGCGGTCTGCGCGGAGGTCTTCGTCGCGAAAGCACCGAGCGATCTGAAAGTAGCGGCCAATACCGGCCACCATGAGCAGTTGCTTGAACTGCTGAGGCGACTGGGGCAGGGCATAGAACTCCCCAGCATGTAGGCGGCTGGGCACCAGGTATGCACGTGCGCCCTCCGGCGTGTCGTTGGTAAGCACCGGCGTTTCGATCTCGATGAAGTTCCTTGCGTCCAGATAGTCGCGGATGAACTTGATGACGCGATGGCGCAGGGCCATGTTACGCTGCATGCGCGGGCGGCGCAGGTCCAGATAGCGATACTTGAGGCGCAGTGTTTCCTCCGGCTCGATGCTGCCGGCTATCTCGAACGGCAGAGGCTTGGCCTCGTTGAGCACCTCTACCGTGTCGGCCACCACCTCAACCTTGCCGGTTTGCAGGTTGGGGTTCACCCGGTCCTCGCCGCGCCTATCAACCCGCCCTTGAACGCGGAGCACGTACTCGGAGCGTACCTCCTCAGCGATCTTGTGTATCTGCGGGTTTTGCTCACGGTTGAACACGATCTGAGTCATACCTGTGTGGTCGCGCAGGTCAACAAAGATCAGCGCGCCCTGGTCCCGGCGCCTATGCACCCAGCCGTTTAGTTGCACCTCACGTCCGGCGTCCTCGGCCCGTAGCTCACCGCAACCAACCTTTGCGTATCTTTGTTGTTCGCCGTGTTCCCAACTTGGTTCCATCTGCTTTCCTCCTAACTGTGTCGAATTGAACCCTGTGCCTTGTTCGTTCTGTATGTATAATAGAAGAGGCTTGTTTCGATTGCCCGTGACATAGCCATAGCTGTGAACGTTCACATCGGATGATGGTTGGAGCACATTATGATCGCCTGGTTATTTTTGTTGTTGCTGCTCGCCGCTGAGGTTGCCGGCCTTACCCGGTGGCTGCGGCGGGAGTATTACCCGTTCTTCTTTAGCGGTCGTGCGCCCTTGATCTACGCTGCGGCGCTGGCCCTCGATTTTATTCTCACCTGGCTCGTCTCCTTCTTAATTACCCCCGGCGGCACGTTCGGCACCGCTGTGCTTGCGTTGCTGGGGGTGACACTTGTGGTGGTAGTGGCTGTGCTGACGGTGTTCTTCCGGTGGGTGGTGCGCCACGACATGAATAGTACAAAGTAGAGCTCACAACGTCAAAAGAGGAGAGGCCCTGCATGAGCCTCTCCTCTTTTGCTGCTCAGTGCAGGGTATTAGACTTCGCCGGGGTTGCCCTCGGCGTTGTCATTGTCATCATTAGTTTCAGCTTCGGTGTCGATTTCGCCGTCAACGGCAGGCAGAGGCTCTGCGTCGGCTGCATCCACCTGCTCGTACTCGCCGGGGGCCATTTCATGACCGTCGCTTCTACCTTCCTCCAGGACGAGATCCTGGGGGTCGGTAGCGGGATTCTCTTCTTGGGCCTCCAGTTCATCTACAGTTTCGGTAGACTCCTGGTACGCCTCAGGTTCCAACAAGGCATGGGTAGCCTTGTTGGAACCCATGTGCCGGCTCTGGGGCGCAAAGTCGGGCAGAGAATTGAGGTAATCCTCGACATCTCCATTACCGTCTGCGCTGCCGTCGAGTTTGAACTCCTCGGTGTTCGCCAGGTAGTCGTCTATATTCTGACCCTGGGATACCATACGCATGTTGCCCATCTCGTCGGCATAGCGCGCTCCCGAACCCGCCGGTATCAGCTTGCCGATGATCACGTTCTCCTTGAGGCCGCGCAGGCGGTCAACCTGGCCGTTGATGGCGGCTTCGGTGAGCACCCTGGTGGTCTCCTGGAAAGAGGCCGCCGACAGGAACGAGTCGGTGGAGAGAGAGGCCTTTGTGATACCGAGCAGCACCGGGGTGGCCGTAGCCGCCTCGCCGCCTGCCGCTATCGTGCGGGCGTTCATATCGGCAAAGCTGAACCGCTCGACCATCTCGCCGGGGAGCAACTCGCTGTCGCCCGCCATATCTATGCGTACCTTGCGGAGCATCTGGCGCACGATAATCTCGATATGCTTGTCGTGTACGTTCACGCCCTGTGAGCGGTACACCCTCTGCACCTCGTCCACGAGGTAGCGTTGCACTGCCTCGCGCCCCAGGATGTGCAGTATCTCCTGGGGGTTTTGCGCGCCTCTGGTAAGAGGTTGGCCCGCCAACACTCGCTCGCCTTCGCGCACCTCGAACTGTGCGCTGTGGGGCACTACGGTTTCGCGCTGCTCGCTCTCCTCGGTTCGCACAATCAGCCGCTTGTGCGCGCCGTCAAGGGCGACCTTGCCGCCCATGCGCGCCACAGTTACGTCCTCTTCATGCCCTTTGAGGGCCGAGCGGAACAAGGGCATCCCCTCCTGCACGTCGGAGTCGTCCTCCACAAACAGTTCGTACTTGCGTGGCAACGGATAGTCGTCGTCGTACACCTCGCTGTGGGTCAGCCGGACTTTGGTCTGGCCGTCCTCCTCGCGGATGATGTTGACCACGCCGTCTATCTCAGCGAGTATCGCCTGACCCTTGGGCACTCGCGCCTCGAAAAGCTCCTCGACGCGGGGCAGGCCCTGGGTGATGTCTTCGGTAGAGGCCACGCCGCCGGTGTGGAAGGTACGCAGGGTAAGCTGCGTGCCCGGCTCGCCGATGGACTGTGCGGCGATGATGCCCACAGCCTCGCCCATGTCCACGATGCGGTTGTTGTGCAAGGAGCGGCCATAGCACATCTGGCAGACTCCGTGGTTCACCTCGCACATGAGGGTCGAGCGTAGCATGATGCCGTGCTTGCTCTTTTCGGCGTTGACTATCTTTTCGATCTCATCGCTTCGCAGCCCCTCGGCGGTCAGCCTATCTCGTATCGGCTGGACGGTCTGCTCCACGCCCTCCATAAACTGCCGCGCCACATCCTCGGTAACTTCCTCGTTCACGTCGGCGAGTATCTCGCCGGTGACGGGATCAATTATCGGTTGGGCGGCAAAGCGGCCCGTAACGCGGGCGGCAATCGAGTCGGCCACGTCGCGCCCCGGCCAGGCTATCCACACGCCTCCGGTGCTGCCGCAGTCCTGCGTTCTAATGATCACATCCTGCGCCACGTCCACCAGGCGGCGGGTCAAGTAACCGGCGTCTGCTGTACGCAATGCGGTGTCGGCCAGACCCTTACGCCCACCGTGCGTGGACACAAAGTACTCAAGCACAGTCAGCCCTTCTCGGAAGTTGGAGCGGATAGGCAAGTCAATAATGCGCCCGGACGGGTCGGCCATCAAGCCGCGCATGGCGGCAAGCTGGCGGATCTGCTTGAACTTGGCCTTAGTCGCGCCGGAGTTTGCCAGCGTGTAGATCAGGCCGTAGGGGTCCATTATCTTCTCAAGCTCGTCGGTCAACTGGTCCGTCGTTTCGTTCCAGATGCGGATAACGTCCTCGTAGCGCTCCTGCTCGGTAATGATACCGCGCCGGTAGCTCCTCTCCACCGTCTCTACGTCCGCATCGGCCTTAGCGAGTCTCTCAGCCTTGTCGGGCGGTATCTCGATATCGGACACCGCAACGGACATGCCCGACTTGGTGGCGAACTTAAAGCCCAGCCGCTTGAAAGTATCGGCGACCTCGGCGCTGCGGCGAGCCCCCAGCTTGCGGTGGCACTCGCCCATGAGGGCGCGCAAGGCGCTCTTATCCATGGCCTGATTGCGATAGGGGATGCGTTCCTCCGGCTGAAGTTCGTCGTTGTACTGGCTGATCACACTGTTGAACATCAGGCGGCCGGCTGTGGTCTCTATCAGTTCGACCTTGCCTTCGGTGTTCGGCACCCGCACCGTGATGGGGGCTTGTAGGTTAATCACGCCACTGTTGTAGGCTAACTCAGCCTCATCAGCCGACGAGAACAGCTTGCCTTCGCCCTCGGTGCCGGGGCGCATCACCGTCATGTAGTAGCAGCCCAGCACGATGTCCTGCGAAGGGGACACTATAGGGTCGCCGTTGGCGGGCGAGAGCATGTTGTAGATCGAGAGCATCCTCTCGCGGGCCTCGCGCTGTGCGGTGGCGGACAGGGGCACGTGTACGGCCATCTGGTCGCCGTCGAAATCGGCGTTGAAAGCCGAGCAGACGAGTGGGTGCAGCTGGATAGCCGAACCCTCGATCAGCACAGCCTCGAACGCTTGTATAGATAGGCGGTGCAGGGACGGGGCGCGATTAAGCAGCACCAGGTAGTCCTTGATAACATCTTCGAGCACGTCCCACACCTCAGGGCGCATACGCTCTACGAAACGCTTGGCGCTCTTGATGTTGGGGGTGTGCCCCTGAGAGACCAGGCGGCGCATAACGAACGGCTTGAACAGTTCGAGGGCCATCTTCTTGGGCAGGCCGCACTGGTGCAACTTAAGTTCAGGACCAACTACGATGACCGAACGGCCCGAGTAGTCCACGCGCTTGCCTAGCAGGTTCTGGCGGAAGCGGCCCTGCTTGCCCTTGAGCATGTCGGAGAGCGACTTGAGCCGGTGCTTGCCCGAACCGGACACCACGCGGCCCCGCCGGCCGTTGTCTATGAGGGCGTCCACCGCTTCTTGAAGCATGCGCTTTTCGTTGCGGATGATGATCTCAGGCGCGCCCAGTTCGAGCAGTCGCTTGAGGCGGTTGTTGCGGTTGATAACCCGGCGGTACAGGTCGTTGAGGTCGGAGGTAGCGAAGCGGCCCCCGTCCAGCTGCACCATCGGTCGAAGCTCAGGAGGTATGACCGGCAGGAGCTTGAACATCATCCAGGATGGGTGGTTGCCCGACTTGCGGAATGCCTCGATTACGCGCAGGCGCTTGGTAGCCTTTTTGCGGCGCTGCCCGCCCAGCGTCTGAATCTCATGGCGCATTTCGCCGGACAGTGCGTCCAGGTCCACCTGGTCGACGATGTCCATAATCGCTTCTGCGCCCATGCCCGCCCGAAACAGGCCCGGAAAGGCATCAGACATCTCGCGGTATGTTTGCTCGGTCATCAGTTGGAGGGCTTGAATGCTTTCGAGGGCATCCACACGATCCTCTAACTGGCGGTGCAGGTCGTCAATCTCACGATTGGCGCGCACCTGTATTTGCTCGCTCTCCTGCAAAGCCACATACGAACGCTGGTCGCGGGTGGCCCCAGTCACATCCTGTGAGTGTTGGCTCTGGCGACGTATCTCTTCTTGTGTGTCGGCCAGGTGCTCGGCGGCTATGGCCTTGACCCGCGGGATGGTAGTTTCGTCTACGGTCTGCCCTTCGGCTACGACGGGTGTGTCTACGCCGGGCAGGAAGATGTCCTCCGGAGACTCTTTGTCGAGCAATTTCTTCAACTGCCGCTCGGCCGCGCGGCGCTGTGAGTCGAGTTCCTTCTTGGCGGCTTTGAGGTTGGCGTCAAGCTCCTCGCGGCTCTCTTTGTCGCTGGCCTGGATTTCGGCTATCTCGTCCTGCAAACCGGACTGTAGCTCGGTGATACGCTGGCCGGTGCGCTCCTCCACCTCGGCTACGCGCCGCTCCGAATCGGCCTGCACCTGCTCAAGTTGTCGCCTGCGCTCGTCCTCGTCTACATGGGTGACGATATAGGTAGCGAAGTAGAGCACACGCTCCAGGTTGCGCGGCGAGATGTCGAGCAGCAATCCCAGGCGGGAGGGCGTGCCCTTGACGTACCAGATGTGGGACACCGGGGAGGCAAGCTCGATGTGAGCCATGCGCTCGCGGCGCACGCGGGAGCGAGTTACTTCTACACCGCACTTGTCGCAGATAGTACCCTTGTATCGTACCCTCTTATACTTGCCGCAGTAGCACTCCCAGTCCTTCTGAGGGCCAAAGATGCGCTCGCAAAAGAGGCCATCGCGCTCCGGCTTGAGGGTGCGGTAGTTTATAGTCTCAGGCTTGGTTACTTCGCCGTGCGACCACTCTTTGATCTTCTGGGGCGAAGCCAAACTTATCCTTATCGCGCTGAAATTGTTTACTTCTAACACTGTTTCCTCCAACCCTATTGGAACTCAAACCTGTTTGTGTCGTCTTTGTAGTGCCGTCCCTCTAAATACGGTCCCTTTCATCGGACTCGAAGCCGCTGAGGTTGATGCCTTCGAGTTCGGAGAGGGTATCGGCGGCGGCGTCCTCGCTGAGGGCCAACGGCACATCGTCCTCTGTGTACACCTCTACGTCGAGGCCGAGCGCCTGTAGCTCTTTGACGAGCACCTTGAACGACTCCGGCACTCCCACTTCCATAATGCTTTCGCCCTTGACGATAGCCTCGTAGGTCTTGACTCGGCCCATAACATCATCGGACTTGACGGTAAGCATCTCCTGTAGGATGTGCGCCGCGCCGTAGGCTTCGAGCGCCCACACCTCCATCTCGCCGAACCGCTGGCCGCCGAATTGCGCTTTGCCGCCCAGAGGCTGCTGGGTAACGAGGCTGTAGGGGCCGGTGGACCGGGCGTGTATCTTATCTTCAACGAGGTGGGCCAACTTGAGCATATATATCTGGCCCACTGTTACCGGGTTGTCGAAGCGGTCTCCGGTACGCCCATCGTAGAGGTCCACCTTGCCGTCGCGGGGCAGCCCTGCCCGCTCAAGCTCATCGTGTATGACATCTTCGGAGGCTCCGTCGAACACCGGGGTAGCCACCTTGTAGCCAAGCTTTTCGGCGGCCCAACCCAGGTGCGTTTCCAGTATCTGGCCGATGTTCATGCGGTGAGGCACGCCCAATGGGTTGAGGATAATGTCCACAGGTGTACCGTCGGGCAGGAAGGGCACGTCCTCGATGGGCAGGATGCGGGAGATAACGCCTTTGTTGCCGTGCCGCCCGGCCATCTTGTCGCCCACTGAAATCTTACGCTTCTGTGCGATAGAAACGCGCACCATCTGGCTCACGCCGGCCGGAAGCTCATCGTTGTTGGCGCGAGAGAACTGTCTTACATCAATCACCTTGCCGCGCACGCCGTGAGGCACGCGCAGAGAGGTATCTTTCACTTCGCGGGCTTTCTCGCCGAAGATAGCGCGCAGGAGCCGTTCCTCTGGGGTCAATTCCGTTTCGCCCTTGGGGGTGATCTTGCCGACCAGGATGTCGTTGGCCGTAACCTCGGCGCCTACATAGATAATGCCCCTGTCGTCCAGGTTCTTGAGACTATCCTCGCCCACATTGGGGATGTCGCGGGTGATCTCCTCCGGGCCGAGCTTTGTTTCGCGGGCCTCCACCTCATACTTTTCGATATGTATGGAGGTAAACACATCGTCCATCACCAGGCGCTGCGAGATGAGGATAGCGTCCTCGAAGTTGCCCCCTTCAAAGCTCATAAAGGCCACCAGGATGTTCTGCCCCAGGGCAAGCTCCCCGTTCTCCGACGAGGACGAATCGGCTATAACCGTGCCCACATGCACCCGGTCGCCCGACTTGGCGAGGGGACGCTGGTTGATGCAGGTGTCCTGGTTGGAACGCACGAACTTGGCTAGGTTGTACTCGTGCTCGGTACCCTCATCATCACGGATTACGATCACCGAGGCGTCGGAGCGGATTACTGTGCCTTCCTGCTTGGCGAGCACCACCTGGCCGGAGTCGCGGGCTGCCTGCCACTCGATGCCGGTTCCCACGATGGGCGAGCGGGGTTGCAGCAGGGGAACCGCCTGGCGCTGCATGTTCGCGCCCATGAGCGCGCGGTTGGCATCGTCGTGCTCCAGGAACGGTATGAGCGCCGTCGCCACCGACACTACCTGCTTGGGCGACACGTCCATGTAGTCTATGCGCTCGGCCGGCTCCTGTAGGAACTGCTGGTGGTGGCGGGACGTAACCGTGCGGTCGAGGAAGTAGCCGTCATCGTCCACGCGGGCATTTGCCTGGGCGATCACAAAGTTGTCTTCCACATCGGCGGATAGATACTCTATCGTGTCGGTTAGCTTGGGGCGTACCTTGATGCGAGCCAGTTCGGTGGCGGCTATCTTTTTCGCCAGCTTCGCGTCCACCGTCGTGTCCGCTTCGGCCAGCGTTTTTCCGCTGCCGCTCTCGATTTTTTCACGGAGGACGTGGCCCACCAACTCATCCGCCGTGTTGTTCACGGTGCTGACCACCTTGCGGTAGGGCGTTTCGATAAAGCCGAACTCGTTGATGCGAGCGTAGGTAGCCAGGGAGCCGATGAGGCCGATGTTGGGGCCTTCGGGCGTTTCCACCGGGCAGATACGACCGTAGTGGCTCTCGTGTACGTCGCGCACATCAAAACCTGCGCGGTCACGGGAGAGGCCGCCAGGCCCCAGGGCCGATAGGCGGCGCTTGTTGTTAAGCTCCGAGAGGGGGTTGGTCTGGTCCATGAACTGCGAAAGCTGCGAACCGCCAAAGAACTCGCGCATAGCGGCCACCACCGGGCGGATGTTGATCAGCGCGCCGGGGGAAGCGCTTTCGGGGTCCTGGATAGACATGCGCTCTTTGATCACGCGCTCCATACGCAGCAGACCCACGCGGAATTGCTGCTGGATCAGTTCGCCCACTGCGCGCACGCGGCGGTTGCCCAGGTGGTCAATGTCGTCGGGGCGGGCGCCGGACAGGGGGTCAAGCTCGCGGTTGTTGAGCACTATCATCTGCTCGACGATCTTCACTAGGTCTTCGTTGGTAAGCACGCGCTTGTCAATAGCCACATCGAGGCCCAGGCGCTTATTCAGCTTGTAGCGGCCCACCTTGGCGAGGTCGTAGCGGCGCGCATTGAACAGCAGCGACTGAAGCAGGCTGTCTGCATTGTCGCGGGTGGGGGGGTCGCCGGGGCGCAACCTGCGATAGAACTCGATAACGGCCTCATCGCGGGCATCTTTGCCGGTGCGCTCCTGGATGCCGTCTTTGTCCATAGTGGACTGGATGTAATTGTGGTCCTGGTTGGTGTTGACGTGCTTGAACAGTTCGAGCAGTTGCTCGTCGTCGGCATAACCGATGGCGCGCAGCAGTATCGTCACAGGTATCTTGCGTTTGCGGTCCACCTTGACGGACATTACATCCTTATTGGAAGTCTCGAACTCAAGCCAGGCGCCCCGGTTGGGGATGAGCTTCGCGCCGAAAAGCTGCCGGCCCGTGTTGGGGTCTTCGGTGGCGGTGAAGTAGGCGCCGGGAGAGCGCACAAGCTGGGAAACTACCACGCGCTCGGCTCCGTGGATGACGAAGGTGCCGGTATCGGTCATGAGCGGGAAGTCACCCATGAAGATCTCGGATTCCTTGATTTCGCCTGTTTCTTTAATAAGTAGCTGCACCCTCACCCTGAGCGGTGCGGCGTATGTCATATCGCGCTGGCGGCACTCGAAGACGGAATAGCGCGGCTCGCCGAAATGAAAGTCGAGGAAGCGCAACTCCATATTCTTGCCGGTGAAGTCGGTGATGGGAGATATTTCCTCGAACAGTTCCAGCAGACCGTTGGTCCTGAACCACTCAAAGGAGTCGATTTGGATTTGGATAAGGTTGGGCATCGGCATTACGGAAGGTATCTTGCCGAAGTTACGCCTACCTATCATTTCTAAATACTGTTCATCGGTGTAGGTGGGGGGGAGGGGAGTGCTTTGCGGGCGGATAGCTGTCGTCATATATCTTGGCTCCTATACTCGTGACTCGTGAAGGCTCGAAGGCTCGGAAGGCTACTTAGCTCTAAATGCTCACAACGCTCAGCCTTATACCAGGGTGGAACTATGTAGACGCAAAAGACGCAAAACACCCACCCCGTCGCCGCACGCCTTTGTGGGCGAAAACCGGACAGGTTGGGCTATTGGTCGCGTTTCTGCTGTATCATAAATGGGGGCTTGATTTACCCTGGACAGGCAATTGTATCACATGGTGGAGGCTTTGTCAAGGGCATTTTCCGGTGTGTAAGTGTTCAGACTTGGGGTTGAGGAAATAGCCTCTCGACCTGTAGAGACCCACCCCATGCCTCCTCCCACACCCGCGTCTCATGCTGTGCTGGGCCAACTTCCTTGCCAGCCGGGTAATCTACCGCATCTTGAAAGTAGTTCTGCGCCTAGTGCAGCCCTATGACATTGCCCTGTTCATCTATGTCTATGTGCGCGCCTGCCGGGTCGGAGGGGAGGCCCGGCATCGTCATCATCTCACCACACAGGGGGTAGACAAAGCCCGCGCCCGCCGACAATCGCACGTCGCGCACGGGCAGGGTGAAGCCGGTGGGACGGCCCTTGAGCCGGGGGTCGTGGGAGAGCGAGAGATGGGTCTTTGCCATGCAGATGGGCAGGTCGGCGTAGCCCATGCGGGTGATCGTCTTGATGCGAGCCTCGGCCTCGTCCGAGTACTCCACATCTCCTGCGCCGTACACCTGGCGAGCTATTGTTTCTATCTTCTCCTTGATGCCCGCCTCCAGAGGGTAGAGGAAGCGGAACTCGGAAGGCTGCCGGCACGCTTCGACCACCGCGCGCGCCAGGTCGGTGGCTCCCGCCCCACCCCTTGCATAGTGAACGGCAGGCACGGCAGCAAAGGCCCCCGCTTGCCGCGCCACACGCTCGATGAGCGCCCACTCGGCCTCGGTGTCGGTGGGGAAGGCGTTGATGGCGACTACGGCAGGGAGGCCCATGCGTCGCACTGTCTCGATTTGGGCCACCAGATTGGCCGCGCCTTCTTCAAGGGCTGTAAGGTTCTCGGTGGTGAGGCCGGGGTCCAGCGGTTTGCCGGCTGTTACCTTAAAGCGGCCTGAGTGCATCTTGAGAGCGCGCACGGTAGCTACCACCACCGCCGCGTCGGGCCGCAGACCGCTGAGGCGGCACTTGATATCGCAGAACTTCTCAAAGCCCATGTCGGCCCCGAAGCCGGCTTCGGTGATAAGATAGTCAGTGCCCTTTATGCCGATGTAATCGGCCAGGATGGAGGAGTTGCCGTGGGCGATATTGGCAAAAGGGCCGCAGTGTACCAACGCAGGCGTGCCCTCGAGAGTCTGTAGCAGGTTGGGCTTGATAGCCTCCCGCAGCAGCACAGTCATGGCACCGGCCACGTGGAGGGCTTCCGCCGTGACCGGCTGCCTATCCTCGTCCTGACCCACGATAATCTTGCCCAGGCGCGCCCGCAAGTCGAAGATGTCCCGGCATAGAGCCAGTATCGCCATGACCTCGGAGGCCACCGCGATGTCGAAGCCGCTCTGCCTGGGCACGCCGTTGCCCCGGCCGCCCAGGCCCTGCACGATCTCGCGCAGTGAGCGGTCCAGCGTGTCCATCACATGCCGCAGTTCGATGCGATTGACATCTATCCTCAAGGGGTTGCCGTGATACAGGGAGGCGTCCATGAAGGAGGAGAGAAGATTGTGAGCGGCCGACACGGCATGGATATCGCCGGTCAGGTGCAGGTTCATGTCCTCCATCGGCACGACCTGGCTGTAGCCGCCCCCTGAGCCGCCTCCCTTGATGCCGAACACCGGACCCAGAGAGGGTTGTCGCAGCGCCACCACAGAGCGTTTGCCTATGTGGTACATCGCCTGTGCCAGCCCGATTGAGGTGGTGGTCTTGCCTTCACCGAGGGGAGTAGGGGTGATGGCCGTTACAACAACGTATTTCGCGCTTGGCTCATCACGCCTTCGGCCAATCGCCTCCAACTTGATCTTGGCTTTGGCCGTGCCGTACAGCTCAATGTCGCCTTTATCAAGCCCCATCATCTCGGCTACAGCCTCAATGGGCTTCAGCCGGACGGCGTGGGCTATCTCCAGTTCGGTCTTCGCGGGGCTAGGGTCGCTCATAAGACTGCCGGCGCTACTGCCCCGCCGTTCCGAGATAACGGCGTATCGCCTTGAGGGTATTACGCAGCAGCATGGCATTAGTCATAGGGCCGGTGCCGCCGGGCACGGGGGTGATGGCCGAGGCGCGTTGGGCGGCGGCCTCAAACTCTACGTCGCCGTGCATCTGCCCTTCGAGGATAGAGGTTCCGAAGTCGAGCACCACAGCCCCCGGCTTGATGGCGCTGCCCTTGATAAGCCCCGGCTTGCCTACCGCCGAGGCCACAAGGTCGGACTCGGCAACCAGGGCAGCCAGGTCGCGGCTGCGGGAGTGGGCGATTGTGACGGTGGCGTTGCGGTCAAGCAGCAGTTGGGCGAGCGGCCTGCCCACCACGTCGCTGCGCCCGACCACCAGCGCCCGCTTGCCCTCCACGCTCAAGCCGTAGTAGTCGAGCAAGGCAAGCCCTCCTGCGGGTGTGGCCGGCACAAATCCGTCCAGGCCCAACATCAGGCTGCCGATGTTCACCGGGTGGATGCCGTCTACGTCTTTGTTGGGGTCGAGCACGTCCACCAGCGCATCCAGACCGATATGTTGGGGCAGAGGCATCTGCACAATCACTCCGGCCACCTCCGGCAGCACGTTGAGGCGACCCAACTCGGCCTGCAACATAGCTCTTGAGGCTGTTTGCGGCAACTCCACCACCTGCACCGCCAGCCCCACCTCCGAGAACGCTCTGGAGATGCGGTTGCTGTAGCTCACCGAGGCGGGGTCCGAACCGACCCGCAGCACTCCCAATCCGGGCAGCAGGCCAAATTGCCTCTTGAGCGCCTCGGCCTCCTGCTTGCACTGCTCACGCACCCCCTGGGCGACCTTGCGCCCATCCAGCAGCACCGGGCCAAGCGTCCGGTTGTCCCGCTCCCCGTGTTCCTTCTCAGTGTGCGGTGATACGGCTGTCATTGATCCCTCCGGCCCTGCATGACCGACTGGCTCTCTTTAGCCCCACGCGATAGCGCGGCTAATTCCGTGTCCGCCGGCAAATGTTCCAGCGAATTCATCAGCAAGGTGCGATTGAGGCTGCTTACGTGGTCGGCCAGCACAACAGTGACGCCTGTGTTGCCGCTGCGAGCAGGCTTGAGTTGTTCCAGGTTGGTAAGGTCCCACTTGTTGAGAGCGGCGAGCAGGGCAGTGAGGGCCATGCCGTGAGTGACCACGACGATGGCCTGCCCCCGGTGGGCCGCAGTTGCTTCGGCATACCACAGGGCTAAACGCTGCTGCACCTCGTGTATGCTCTCCCCGCCCGGAACCTTGAAGCGATGGGCGCGCCATTGTGCAAGCTGCTCCGGATAGCGTTGCTCCACCTCGGCGCTTAATAGCCCTTGCCACTCGCCGACGTGTATTTCACGGATCGCGGGCACAAGTTCGGGCACCAACCCCAGCCGCTTGCCTATCGGTTGTGCGGTTTGCTGCGCCCGTTCGAGGTCGCTGGAGTAGAGCGCGCCGAACTGCACAGGCTGCCGGCCCAGCCAGTCGGCCAGCGCCTCTGCCTGCTGCTCGCCAACCTCGCTGAGCGGCACATCCAACTGGCCCTGGAAGCGTCGTTCCACGTTCCACTCCGTCTGCCCATGCCTGACCAGATAAATCAGCGTCTGGTCCTCGCCTATCTTGTCCGGCAGCGCCTGTTCCGTCGGCTCTGTATCTTGTGTCGCTGCTTGGCTCATCGCTCTCCGCTCTACTGCCATCTATTCGTCGCTGGTTTGCGCCAACCGCTTCCAGTAGTGGTCCGTGTGGTACACTTCCCGCCACCCCATCTTACTATACAGCTTGCGAGCCGCAGTGTTGCGGTTCTCCACAAAGAGGGTAGCATCGGCCAACCCACGCCCGGCCAGGTAAGCCAGTGTTTGCAAAATCAGCGCCTCGGCGATACCCCGTCCCCTGTAGGCGGGCAGCACTCCCACAGTGCCTATGTAGCCGGTGGGCCGCCCGCCGATGAGGTCTATGCGCGCTCTGCTGGTGCCCACTTCGAGGCCGCCGGCCTTTTCAACCGCGAAGAAATAGCCGTCGGGAGACACCCCCTCTTCCCCAAGTTGGGCCTCTATTCCCTCGGTGGTGGCCGGTTCGTGGAAGCAGTCGCGGATAAGTTGCGCCCATCGCGCGGCGTCCTGCTCGTGCCTACGGAACACCCTGCACGTGATGCCTGCGGGCCACACAGGAGGCGGGGCTTCGGCGATGTCGCCCACGCGCATCTGCCAGTAGCTGGAATCCTGGTGGAAGCCGCGCCTTTGCAGGAAATCCACCGTGTCGAGGCATTGTTCGTTGGGGCCGACGAACACCGGGGTAGTAAGGTGAGTTACACCCAGGCTGCGCGCCCGCTCCTCAACCAGCCGGTACAGCGCACCGCCTACGCCCCTGTACCTGAAGCGAGGCGCAACCGCCATTTCGAAGCTCAATCTTGGTGTGCCCCCGCCGAGCTTCACGGTCTGGAAGTAGGCGGCCAGTGCGCCGCCGGAGGCCGGCAGCACGCTCACATCGCTCTCCGGGTTGACCCCGCGCCTGCGCCAGCGATACCGAACATCGTCCCCGGCAACGGGTACACTGGGGGGCCAGGCGCGTGCTTCAGCGAGCAGTTGTTTGAGGGCGGGCAGGTCGTGCGGTTGGTAGAGGCGCAGACCGCTCAGGAGGCGGTCAGTGCCGGGCGGGGGTCCGGCCTGGTAGTTTTCGGCGCGCATCCTCTTTAGAAGTCACGCCTCACAGCGAAGTCGGCCAGGTCCAGGAGCGACTGCTTGATCGGAGCATCGGGGAGGTTGGTCAGGGCTGCTTTCGCCTCCGCCACAAAACGCTTCGCCTCGTCGCCGGCTCGCTCTATCGCTCCCGACTCGTTGATCAGGGAGATGGCACGCTCTACAAGAGCGTCCGAACGATCCTCGTTCTCGATCACCCGCCGGACCGCTTCTCGCCCCTCTTCGTCGGCGTGCTCCAGGTAGAACATCGTGGGCAGCGTCACGGTCCCCTGGCGCAGGTCGCCGCCAGTGGGCTTGCCAAGCTGCTCAGAGGTGGCGCGCAGGTCGAGTATGTCGTCCAATACCTGGAAGGCCATGCCCACCTGTCTCCCGTAGCGGCACAGGCTTTGTACCTGCTCCTCCGGCGCCTCGGAGAGCACGGCCCCTATCTCGGCGGCGGCTGCAAACAGCACGGCGGTCTTGGCGTAGATGCGCTTGTAGTACTGCTCGACGGAGCGGGTGACATGGTGGGTGGAGAGCTTTTGCTCGATCTCCCCTTCGGTGATCGTCACCAGTGTGTCGGCGAAGATGCGGGTAGCGCGTTGCTTGCCGCCCATCGTCGAAAGCACGGCGGACTTGGCGAAAATATAGTCTCCCACCAGCACGGTAGTGCCGGGGTCAATCAAAGAGTTGAGGGTAGGGAGGCCGCGCCGGATAAGAGCCTGGTCAATCGTGTCGTCGTGTACGAGCGAAGCAGTGTGCAGCAGTTCGATAGCCGCGCTCATCGGCACAAGGTACTCGCGGTTGTAGCTGTAGAAGCGTGCGGCCATGAACAAAATGGCGGGACGAAGGCGCTTGCCTCCGGCGGCTATGATCGCCTCGACCATTTGGCTGATGAACGGGTTGCCAATGGAAATAGTAGAGCGCAGTAAGCTGTCTATCTGGGCGATGTCAGCCGCCACAGGCTCTAGTATTTGCTTGAGGCTCAGGCTGGAATTGGATACCATGTCCGTTGTCATTGGCGCACCCGCTCTTTATAGATTGGCACACTTACCGTCGCCGGCGGCAACACTCAAGAGGAGTATATCAAGCCCCACAAAGATTGTCAAGATTATCACAATCTTTTCGATTTGGTTTCGTCAGTGTGCGGCGTGGTATAATTGCCTGTCTACGTCTTCTTTCTTTTCTTAATACGTTCTAACGGAGCTTACAGGTTCATTCATGGCTGTTTCGATGTATCCTACAACTCACACAGCGCCCCACGACCTCTCCCTGTCGCACGCCCAATATAATTGGCGCGATGACCCTGTTGGGTTGTACCTCCATATTCCTTTCTGCGAGTCGAAGTGCATCTACTGCGACTTCAATTCTTATGCCGGCATGCAGGACAAATACGAGCCGTTTGTGCAGGCGCTGATTGCCGACCTACGCCGGGGGGCGGCCTGGAGTCTGGCGGGCGAGCCGGCTTGCGAGGGGGCCGCCATTTCGACCGTGTTCATAGGCGGGGGTACGCCGAGCGTGTTGAGGCCGCAGCAGATCGCGCGCATACTGGAGGCCGCCGGCTCGCGGTACAATATCGAGGCTGGGGCCGAAATCACGATGGAGGCCAATCCGGGCACGATCAGCCTGGGGAACTTCCGGGGCTATTTGCAGGCAGGGGTGAATCGTCTGAGCATGGGCGTGCAGGTGCTCGACGATGCGATGCTCATGAAGCTGGGGCGCATCCACTCGGCGGCGGGCGCGCTGGAGTCTTACCGGCTGGCGCGTGAGGCCGGCTTCACCAACATCAATCTGGACTTTATCTTCGGCCTGCCCGGACAAAGCCTCAGCCACTTGGAGGGCACGTTGGAGCGGTTGCTCGCCATCACGCCTCTGCCCGACCACCTTTCTTGCTATTCGCTTATTGTTGAGGAGAATACGCCTCTGTACCGAGGTGTGGAGCGGGGGCTGATCTCGGTGCCGCAGGAAGATGAAGTGGCCGATATGTACGAGTTCATCGGCAGGCGGCTGCCCCTCTCCGGCTACACCCAGTATGAAATCTCCAACTGGACGCTGGGCAAACCTTGCAGGCACAATCTGGTCTACTGGCACGATGGGCGCTACCTGGCGTTCGGCCCCGGGGCGAGCGGCTACTGGGGAGACACGCGCTACACTACGGCGCTCAGTCCCGGCGAGTATATAAAGCTGGTGCGGCAGGGCAAGGCGGTGCAGGCCGAGACTACGCAAGTAGACCGGCAGGACGAGATGGCCGAGGTGATGATATTGGGCCTGCGCCTGAACAGTGGGGTGAGGCTGGATAGCTTCAGGCGACGCTTTGGGATAGCCATGCAGAGTGTGTACGGCCAGGTGATGGACGAACTGATGGGCGTGGGCTTGCTTGAGGTAGAGAGCGGCAGCTTGCGGCTTACCGAACGGGGCAGGCTGCTGGGCAACGAGGTGTTTGCGCGGTTTATCTAGCGAGGCGCATCCGGGGGCAGAACGGGCAGTATCCCTCCGGCGGGCACGGCAGCAAGGCTGCTGTACTACTACGCTCGGTACTATGACCCTGTGCTTGCCAGGTTTGTGTCGCCGGATAGCATAGTGCCTGGGGCCGCATCGGGAGTGGGAGGGGCAGGGGCACGGTGGGCGCTTGGCAGAACTCTCGCCTTACGGTAGACTTCCATGAGAGCGGGTTTGCATCATCTGCACAGGGGGAGAACCAACTTACTTTGCAGAAAGGGTTCAACTTTC
>JBBSIX010000002.1:0-32712 GCA_038231875.1 Chloroflexia bacterium
CTATGCCCGACATCTACCCGGTGAAGATACTGGAGACGATGGGCCGGCACGCGGGCTGGCTGCCCGCCGCCTCTGCCCTGGCACGCGCCACAGGCTGGGAAACTCCCAACTTGATCTACCTGCCGGAGTGCCCCAGGGACGTTGACGAGGTGTTGCAGGAGGTGCAGGAGGTGTACCAAAGGCTGGGGCAGGTTGTGATAGTTATGTCGGAGAACCTGCGTAGCCGCGACGGGCGGCCCTTCGCTACCGCCGCGATGGAGGCCGTCAACGGCGGGCGGGGGTCTGCCGCCGCCGGCCCCGATTTTGTAGACTCGTTCGGCCACGCCTACTACCGAGATGTGGGCGCGGCCTCGACGCTCAAGCAGTTGATCATGCAGAAGCTCGACCTGCGGGCGCGGGTGGACCAGCCGGGCACTTTGCAGCGCATGTCGCACGCCCACCAGAGCGAGGTGGACCTGGTGGAGGCCGAGGAATGCGGCAGGGCGGCGGTGCGTGCAGCGTTGGCCGGCACCACCGACCAGATGGTGATCCTGGAGCGCACCGAAGGCCCCACCTACAGGGCCACCATCGGCATGGCCGACCTGGACCAGATCGCCAACGTCGAAAAGCGCCTGCCTGCCGATTTTATCACCGACGACGGCAACTTCGTCACCGATGCTTTTATAGACTACGCCCTCCCCCTCGTGGGCGCGCCCCTGCCGCAGTTTGTCGAACTGCTCGCCTAGCGGCTCCGACTCGGCAGAGGGGCCGAGAAGGGAGAATCAGTAGTAGTAGCGAAGGCCGGCGCTTGTGCCGTAGCCCTCGAAGTAGGAGGAGTGAGCATGAAAGTAGGTAAAGTGGGGATTGTGGGCGCGGGCACGATGGGCAACGGCATCGCCCAGGTGTTCGCCTCATCGGGGTACGATGTGATCATGCGCGATGTGGGGCAGATGCAGCTTGAGCGCGGCATGGCGGGCGTGCAGAAGAGTATGAGCAAATTCGTGGAGAAAGGCCGGCTCTCCGAGGAGCAGTCGCAGGCCGCCCTGGGGCGCATCGCCACCACCACCGAACTGCGAGACCTCGCTGGCTGCGACCTCGTTGTAGAGGCGATCTTCGAGAACTTCCAGGCCAAGTCGGCGGTGTTCGAGGAACTCGACGGCCTGCTCGGTCCCCAAGCTATCCTCGCCTCCAATACCTCCTCGATAGACATCACCCGCCTGGCCGCCGTCACCCGCCGGCCCGACCGTGTTATCGGCATGCACTTTTTCAATCCGGTGCCCCTCATGTCGTTGGTGGAGATTATCCGGGGCTTCTCCACTAGCAACGAGACGTATGAGACGGTGCGCGACCTGGCGGAGAAGCTGGGCAAAACGCCTGTGGAGGTGAAGGACTATCCGGGCTTCGTCTCCAATCGCGTGTTGATGCCGATGATCAACGAAGCGATCTTCACACTGTACGAGGGCGTGGCTTCCAAAGAGAGCATTGACACCGTTATGAAGTTGGGGATGAACCACCCGATGGGGCCGCTCACCCTGGCCGATTTTATCGGGCTGGACGTGTGCCTGGACATCCTGAACGTGCTCTACGAGGGCTTCCGCGACCCTAAGTACCGCCCCTGCCCACTGCTGGTGAAGATGGTGCAGGCAGGCAAGCTGGGCCGCAAAAGCGGCGAGGGGTTCTACTCATACTAGCGACATGGGACGAAGGACATGAGCGCCGGTGCAGACAAAGCACGATACAAACGACCTGACGATCCCGCAGCTTGCGGGTTTGCTTGAGGGGTACTACGAAGAGATCGTGGCCTCCTGGGTGGGGCTGCTGCATGGGTTGGACGACAGCCGTTTCCTCGATCCGCACAACACTCACTATCGCGAGCGGCCCGTCACCGAGTTGCAACTCTCGGCGCGTGAGTGCCTGGCTGCGTTGGCCCACCTTTTTCGCACGGACCGCTACGACCTGCTGATTCAGTACGCCGACCGGACCTGCCGGGTCAAGTTGGAGCAAGGCTTCGATATAGCCGAGGTGATAGAGGGTCACTTCCTGCTCAGAGAGGCGGTGCTGCCGGTGATAGACCGCGAGTGCGGCTGGGACATGGGGCACGGCGACTCGCTCCTGATGCTCTCCAAACTGGAAACGGCGCTCCACTGGCTGGTGATCCGCTTCAGCAAGCTCTACTCTACGGCCCTCAACGAGCAACTACAAAACCAGGTGGCGTTGCTGGAGGAAGGGCGCAAGCAGTTGGTAGCGCATGTGCGCGAGGTGTCGGCCCTGGTGCGGGCCGGCTCGCTGATCACCTCGTCGCTGAACCTGGACCAGGTGCTTTCTCTCATACTTGAGCAGCTTGCCGAAGTGGTCAACTACGACAGGGCTTCGATCCAGCTGCTGTTCGGGCGTAAGCTCACCATCATCGCCGCCCAGGGGTTCAGGGAGCCCAACGATGTGCTGGGTATCGGCTTCGACCCCACCGAAAACGCCCTTACCCGTCGCTTGCTGAACGGCGATGCGCCTATCGTGCTGGAGGACGTACACGAGGAGCCTGCCTTCGTCGCGGGCACGAACGACCCGACCCGCTCCTGGATCGGCGTGCCGCTTATGTCGCGCAACGAGGTGTTTGGTGCGCTCACGCTCGACAAGCACGAGCCTGCCTTTTACGACGAGGAGGACGGTCAGACGGTGCTGGCCTTTGCGAACCAGGCGGCAGTTGCCATACAAAACGCCCGCCTGCACGACCGCGCCAGAGAGCAGGATGTGTTGCAGGAGCGCAATCGCCTGGCTCGCGAACTGCACGACTCGCTGTCGCAGTCGCTGTTCAGCATGGTGCTGAATGCCGAGGCCGCCGGCATCTTTTTCGATACTGAGCCTGAGCGGGCGCGCGCTCAGATACAACTGCTGTACGAGACGGCAAACGCCGCCCTCAAGGAGATGCGTACCCTCATTTTCGAGTTGCGCCCCGCAGACCTGGAGCAAGAGGGGCTGGCTGCGGTGCTGAGTAAGCATGCCAAGATGGTGGCCGACCGCTACGGTATCACCGTGCGCGTGGACGTGCGGGGCCGGCGTCGACTGCCTTTGCCGGTGGAAAAGGCGCTATTCCGAGTGGCCCAGGAGGCGCTCAACAACGTGGTGAAGCACGCTCAGGCTAGTGAGGTAGCCGTTACCCTGAGCGCTCAGGACGACCTGGTAGCGCTCACTATCGAGGATAACGGCGTGGGTATAGAACCGCAGGCTGCCCGGCCCAACACCCTGGGCCTCACGTCGATGCGCGAGCGGGCCGAGCAGCTTGGCGGACATTTCGAGATCGGCCCCTCCCCGGCAGGGGTGGGCACGCTGGTGCGCGTGACGGTTCCGAGCGAACAGTAACTGCGGATGGTAGCTGCAACGGTAGCTGCGAGTATTGAGGAGGGAACATGGCAGGAGAGACGGCAGCAGAGGGCGATAAAATAGAGGTGGTGCTGGTGGACGACCACGCCATCGTGCGCCAGGGGCTACGCACATACTTGGAGCTACAGCCCGATATCAAGGTGGTAGGCGAAGCCTCGGACGGTAAGGAGGCGGTGCAGGTGGTGCGCGATACTTTGCCCGATATAGTGCTGATGGACCTTGTGATGCCCAACACCGACGGCGTGGAGGCCACCCGCCTCATCACAAGCCTGGCGCCCAGCACCCGCGTGGTGGTGCTTACCTCCTTCAGCGAGGACGAGAAGGTGTTTGCCTCCATAAAGGCGGGCGCGCAAGGCTATTTGATGAAAGACGTGCTGCCGCAGGACCTTGTAAAAGCGATCAGGACCGTACACCGGGGCGAGGCCCAACTCGACCCTGAGATCGCCCGCAAGCTGATGCAGGAGTTCACCAATCCCCAGCCGACCGCGCCCCGGCACGACCTCACCGAGCGCGAGCTTGAAGTGTTGAGCCTGATCGCCCACGGCAAAACCAACAGGGAGATAGCCGAGGCGCTGGTGCTCAGCGAAAAAACGGTCAAGACCCACGTCAGCAATATCCTGCAAAAGCTGCACCTCTCCGACCGCACCCAGGCGGCGGTGTATGCCCTACGGCAGAAGATAGTAGAATAATCTATACATCTACAGACGGAGGCGCCTACTTCGCGGGTAGCGTAAAATATATATCGCAGTACCCATGACAAAGGCGCGGAGATATAGTATTATCTTATACAATGACACCACACAGACAAGCGTCCGGCATATTTTTACATCCGAGGTATACGGCATGACTAACTTCGGAGGCTGCTCGACTGTTTCCGGCGCGCAGGAGTACCCCGCTTCCCAGCACCCCCCGCTCCGGCCCCCGCTACGCTCAAGCCCGCTTCGCAAAAGCGCCCTTTTGGACCTGAGCGAGGCTGACGTGTGCTCCACGGTCTCCCCCTCATCCACGCCCTACCCCCATCCCGTGCCTCTGCCTCCTGTTTCGCCCTCGGTAAACCCCTCCCAGATACGAGTATTGGTGGCCGGCGACCACGATTGCCTGCGGCGCAGCTTGAAAACGATGCTCGAACTCGACCCACGCATCCTGGTGGTGGGCGAAGCCGGTGACGACTGCGAGACGATCAAGGCGGCGCGGCGCTTGCGGCCCGATGTGGTGCTTATTGACCTTGATATGCGGTGCTGCGACAAGTACAGCGCCCTCATCGAGATCACCCAGGAGGGCCTGGCAGCCTCGGTGGTGGCCCTCACCATACACGAGGCGGCGGACGAGCGAAAGGCGGCGCAAGCGGCGGGGGTGAGTATACTGCTCGAAAAAGGCGTCCCCTACCGTCAACTAATCAGCGCGATACGCCTGGCCGCCACCACCGCACCCCTCAGCTAGCTCTTTTCGCCACAAGCTCCCCCTCTGTTTGCTCCCTTTTTCCATCTTTATCCCTCCTCCGGCTCCGACTAGCGCCTCTTGACCCCAGCCCTCCATACGTCCCCGGACCTACGACCTCCGGCTGACTATACGCCGCCCGATGTCGCCCTCGGACCTACTTTTGGGAGGCCCGAAATCGGCCTTGCGCCGCCCTTCTTTACGACCTAATGACGATGAAACCGGAGCGTATATCCTTTACAATGGTAGTGGATAATAAGAGAAAAGGAGGAAACAGAGCATGTATAACTATTATTACGCACACGCACTCAGGGCGCGCGAAGTTCAGACCGAAAGGGAAAACGAGGCGCTCAAGCAACGGCGCCGGCAGGAGGCCCGCCGGGCTGCCCGCAAGATTGCCGGGTAGGGCTGATAATGAACAGCACAATCCGTACAAAATAGAAAGGTCCAGCTAAAAGTTAGCCGGACCTTTTTGTTGCCGGCGATTATCCGGCCAACCTACGCTACTCCGTCCTCGGCCTGCCCTCTTTGAGGGTCATGCTGCTGATAACCAGGCGCTGTATCTCCGAAGTGCCCTCGTAGATCTCGGTGATGCGGGCGTCGCGGTACAGGCGCTCGACGGGAAAGTCCCGCAGGTAGCCGTAGCCGCCATGTATCTGCACCGCCATGTCTGCGGCCCTATTAGCCGCCTCCGAAGCGTGCAGCTTGGCCATAGCCGCCTCTTTGCTGAAGCGCACCCCCTGGTCCTTCTGGTAGGCGGCGTGCAGGGTCAGCAGGCGCGATGCCTGCACCTCCATCGCCATATCGGCGATCTTGATCTGTATCGCCTCTATCTCGGCCAGAGGCTTGCCGAACGCCTGACGCTCGTGCGCGTACTTGACCGAGGTGTCTATGCACGCCTGACCGATGCCCACCGCCTGCGCCGCGATGCCGATGCGCCCGCCGTCCAGCGTCTGCATGGCGATTTTGAACCCCTGCCCCACCTCGCCCAATATATTCTCTTTGGGAACCCGGCAGTTCTCAAAGTGCAACTCCACCGTGTTGGAGCCGCGTATGCCCAGCTTTTTCTCCTCCGCGCCCACCTGAAAGCCGGGCGTGTCGGTGTCCACGATAAAGCAGGTGATCCCTCGGTGCTTCAACTCCTTGTCGGTTTGCGTCCACACAATACACACCTGCGACACTCCGCCGTTGGAGATGAATATCTTCGAGCCGTTGAGCACGTAGGAGTCGCCGTCCTCGAGGGCGGTGGTGTGCATTGAGGCGGGGTCGGAGCCTGCCGCCGGTTCGGACAGAGCGTAGCAGCCAAGCCATTCGCCGCTAGCCAGGGGCGGCAGGTACTTGCGCTTTTGCTCCTCGCTGCCGAAATAGGCGATAGGCCAGCAGACCAGCGAGTTTTGCACCGTCATCGTCACAGAAGTGGAGGCGCAGGCCCGGCTTACCTCCTCCATCGCCAGCACGTAGGAAACGGTGTCCAGCCCGGCCCCGCCGTACTCGTCCGGCACCATCATCCCAAGAAAACCGATCTCGCCCAGCATCTTGGCCTGCGGCGCGGTGAACTCCTCGGTGCGGTCGTACTCCGCAGCCAGGGGCGCAAGTTGCTCGTCGGCAAACTCGCGCGCGGTGCTCCGTATCAGCCTCTGCTCCTCAGTCAATCCGAATTCCATACTCTCCTCAATCTCCTAGCATGTGTCTCTCGCTCGTGTCGCTTGTCGCAGAGCTACTTCTGCTTACCCGGAATGCCCGGTTCGGTCATAGCGGTGGGGTCGAGGATGCGGTCCAACTCGTCGGCGGGCAGAAGGCCCATTTCGAGTACGATCTCGCGGATCGGCCTGCCGGAGCGTACATTCTCCTGAGCGACTTTAGCAGCAGCGCTGTAGCCGATATAAGGGTTGAGAGCGGTGGCGAGGGCGTTGCTCTCCTCCACATAGCGGCGGCATCGCTCCTCGTTGGCCGTTATCCCCTCGATGCAGAACTCAGCCGTTACCTCCATAGCGTTCTTGAGAATGTCTATAGACATGAGCATGTCGAACGCCATCACCGGCATCATCACGTTTAGCTCAAGCTGCCCCGCCTGCACCGCCATCGTAATAGTGGTGTCGTTTCCGATCACCTGAAAACAGGCCATGTTGAGCATCTCCAGCATCACGGGGTTGACTTTGCCGGGCATGATGGAGGAGCCGGGCTGCACGGCGGGCAGGTTGATCTCGGCCAGGCCGGTCTGCGGCCCCGAGGACATAAGGCGCAGGTCGTTGGCGATGCGGGTCAGTTCAAGAGCCAGCAGCTTGAGCGCACCGTGTGCCTCGGCCATGGCGCTCTGCGACTGCGTTACCTCCACCAGATACCCAGCCGGGCGCAACGGCAAGCCGGTAAGCCCTGCCAGCTTAGAGACCACCGTCCCCTGATAGCGGGGGTCGGAGTTGAGGCCGGTTCCCGCCGCCGTCGCGCCTATATTTAGCTCCGTCAGCGCCTCTGCCGCCGCCTCGACTTTGCGGCGCATTTTAGAGAGGGTGGTCGCGTAGGCTGTAAACTCCTGCCCCAACCTGATGGGCACGGCGTCCTGCAAGTGGGTGCGCCCCGACTTGATAACCCGGTCGAACTCTTTGCCCTTTTGGGCGAATGCGTTTTGCAATCGGTCCAGCGACGGGTAAAACTCGCGCAGTTCGAGCAGCGAGGCGACACGCATGGAGGTGGGGAAAACGTCGTTGGTGGACTGGGCCATGTTCACATGGTCGTTGGGGTGGACGGGCTTGTACTCGCCCCGCTTACCCTCCAGCCTCTCGTTGGCAAGGTTCGCCAACACCTCGTTGGTGTTCATATTGTGCGAAGTGCCCGCCCCGGCCTGAATGGGGTCAACCCGCCACTGGTCGAGATAAGCCCCCTCAAGCACCTCGTCGGCGGCCCCCATTATGGCGACGGCACGCTCCTCGTCGAGTTGGCCCAGGTCGCGGTTCGCCTCTGCTGCGGCCCGCTTTACAAGCACGGTGGCGCGCACCAACGTCGGGTGGGGCAAGAGGCCCGTAATGGGGAAATTGCGGATAGCACGGGCGGTCTGCGCGCCGTACAGCGCATCTTTCGGCACCTGCACCTCGCCCAGCGAGTCCTTCTCTATACGATAAGCGTCTGCGCCTGCGCCGTTGGGGTTGTGGTTCATTCGGACTGTGCCTCCACTACAAAAATACACGGACCTGTACATTATATCACAAGGTTCGTTCCCTCGGTTATTGGCTACGCCGATTCAGGTCCTATGATATAATGGCCTGAATTGCGTAGCAAGAACCGAGGGAACGAACCACCCAAAAACCCCAGGAACCTGCAGATTTGCTTTACCCGCCATACGCTCTTTGAGACGAAAACGCAAAGACGCAAAGACGCAAAGGACGACACAAAGATCCTTGTTGTTCAGAGGCCGGTCAAGAACGGTCGCCGGCATGCCGGCATAGGGGAAGACATAGTGGGCATGTGAGGAAACCCTTAAGAATATTTGTGCGGTCCTTTGCGTCTTTGTGTCTTTGCGTTTTCGTCTCTTGTCAAGCAGGAGCTTGAATCGGCCTGAATTGCGAAGCAAGAACCGGAGGGCGTGATGAGCAGCAAGAGGGTGCTGGTGGTGGACGACGAGCCGCATATTGTGGAGTTGGTCAAGCTGTACCTCACCAACGACGGCTTCGGGGTGGACGCGGCCTATTCCGGCACGGAAGCGCTGGACAAGTTCCGTTCCAACCGCCCGGACCTTGTAGTGCTCGACCTGATGCTGCCGGAGTTGGACGGTTGGGAGGTCTGCCGGCGCATCAGGCGTGAAAGTGACGTGCCTATTATCATGCTCACTGCGCGCGACGACGACGTGGACAAGATAGTGGGCCTGGAACTGGGTGCGGACGACTATCTCACCAAGCCGTTCAACCCACGCGAACTACTGGCGCGAGTGAAGGCAGTGCTGCGCCGGTCCGCACCAAAAGTAGCCCTGCCCCCACTCGATACGTCCACCGTTACGCTCGGCAACACCACTATTGACGAGGAGCGCCACGAAGTGACCATCGCCGGCATGCAGATCGAGTTGCGCTCCAAAGAGTTTGACCTGCTGCGCGCCTTTAGCGAGCATATGGGCCTGGTGCTGGAGCGCGACAAGCTGCTCAATATTGTCTGGGGCTACGACTATTTCGGCGACACCCGCACCGTAGACGTGCATGTGGCCCACCTGCGCGAACGCCTGCAAGGTTCCAGCCTGACTATTCAGACGATCAGAGGCGTGGGCTATAAGATGGTGCTGGATGAGCTGTAGGCATGTTCCCATGCCTGCCCTCTATTAAGTAGAGTGTATGTTTCGCACACTTCGCTCCAAACTGGTCTTCTCCTACGCCGCCATCTCGCTGCTTATTCTGGCGCTGGCGCTGGCGGTGGTGTTCGTGTTGGGCGCGGCCTACACCAAGCGGATCAGCTTCGGGGCTTTGCAGCAGAAAAAAGCCATCGTGATGCCTCTGCTCGAAAGCGCGCCCGCCGACCTGAGAGGTAACGTCCGGCCCTTGCTGACGAACCGCTTTATAACTATCTTTCGCAACGCCGGCGTGCGTGTGCTTATCGTGGACCCGGCTACAATGCAGATCAAGAAGGATACGGCGGCCAAGTCCGGCGCGACGGGCACCGTGTTCGAGTTACCGAAAGCGGCCGGCTCCGCGCAAAAGCTCGATTTGGGGGAGGAGGTGCAAGGCACAGTCCGCTTACAGGGGGAGGGCCGGCCACTGCAATATATAGCGCAGAGGCCGGGCGTAGGGCCGCTCGACCAGTATATAGTGGTGGTGGCGCAGCCTGAGCCTAATTTGGAGGCGTTGCTGGCGGGCGCGCGCGAACTGGGCTTGCCGGCGGCGCTTGTGGCGCTCCTGGTGTCAATGACGGTGGCCTACTTCCTGGCCCGTTCCTTGTCCGAGCCGTTGGCGCGGCTTATGCGCGCGGCGGCGGCTATGTCGCAGGGCGACTACACGCAGCGCCTGCCGGTGCGCGGGCACGACGAGATGGCCGCCCTCACCGGCCAATTCAACGTCATGGCCGAGGAGGTGGGGCGCACCCACCGTGTGCAGCGCGACTTTGTAGCCAACGTATCGCACGACCTCAAAACCCCTCTCACCTCGATCCAGGGGTTCTCCCAGGCGATGCTCGACGGCTCAATACAGGACGAGGAGCAGCGCAGGCTGGCGGCGGGCATCATCAACAACGAGGCGCAGCGCATGAGCAGGCTGGTGAGCCAACTCTTGCTGCTTTCACAACTGGAGAGCGGCTTGCGCTCAATAGAGCTGCGGGCCTGCCGGCTTGGCCCTCTCCTCAACCAATTGGCGCTCTCTATGCAGCCTCAGGCTGCGGCGGCGGGCGTGGACCTTCTGACGCGCTCCAATGTGGACGACGCACTTGTGCTGGCCGATGCCGACAAGCTGAAGCAGGCCTTCGGCAACTTGATAGACAACGCTCTCAAGCATACCCCGCCGGGCGGCGCCGTAACCCTCGGCCTTGCTCCCGCTCAGGACGCGGTGGAGGTTACGGTGTCGGACGACGGTGAGGGCATACCGGCGGCGGACCTGCCCCGCGTCATGGAGCGGTTTTATCAGGTGGACAAGGTTCGCAGTTCCGGCCGGACGCGCAGCCTGGGCCTGGGGCTGGCTATCACAAAGGAGATAGTGGCGGCGCATCACGGGCAGATCAGCCTGGAGAGCGTGCAGGGCAAAGGCACAACGGTGCGCGTGAGGTTGCCCGCAACACAAATGGAGCCGCACGAGGGCCGTCGGCACAAGAAAGTAAGCAGGCACACAGCAAGTTCCTGGGCTGTGCCCAATTCAGGCACACGCACAAAAGGCAAGACCGAAGTAACAAAGTGACGGCTTTACACGGTACAAAGGTTTCACGTTGTTGGTTTCACGTTTGAGAATGTTTATCTTAGGGGATATGTATACTAAGCTATGGGATTATCTTCCAACAAAATGCGCCCCACCCTGGGTAGGCAGATCAGAGAGGCTCGCAGAGAGCGCAGGCTTACCCGGGAGATGCTGGCGGGGACTGAGTTCAGCACAGATTACGTGGACGCGCTGGAGCGTGGAGCGGTGTGCCCCTCCCCCAAAGCGTTGGAGCTTTTTGCCGGGCGGCTGGGCGTGCCCCTCTTGCACTTTACTCCGGCCGGCCTCGCACCGGAGCCGGGGGTGGAACTCGACATGGCGGCGTTACAGGAGGACCTGCGCTATCAGTTCAACTATGCCAAGATGATGATCCGAGGAAACGGCGCGCAAGGAGCGTTCGCGCTCATCAACGAGATAGAGAGAGGCATGCTGCCCTTCCATGATAGACTGCCCGCCTCCTTGCTCTACCTCCCGCCGTTCCTTCGCGCCAGAGCCTACATCGAACTGATGCGCCCCGAACTTGTACAAGCGGAGTTGGCCCAGGCCCTCGATTTGGCTGGCACGGACGCGGAAGCGGCAGCGCGGGTGCATAATCTCATGGGTACCACTCTGCACCATCAAGAGCAGCCGCAGGCGGCCTTGCCGCACTATCTGCTTTGCTTGCGCGCTATCGCCGACGGGGCGATTAAGGACCTCAATTTCCGCGTATCGGTGTACCGCAACCTGGCAAACGCTTACCTGGCAGTGGGCGACCCGAACCGGGCCATAAGCGTCTACAAAGAGACGCTGGGCGTACTGCACGACCTCGACGACCAGGAGAGGCGGGCAGCAGTGTTCTGGGGCCTCGCGGAGGCGTACAAATCGGTAAACGACATGCCCAACGCCAGGCTCTACGCCGCAAGAGCGCTGCACATCTACGAAGCTCAGAACGACAAGGCATCTGCGGTCACCATGAACATCAACCTGGCGGAACTTCTCCTGGCCGACGGCCGGCACGAGGAAGCGCAAGGTATGCTGGCGCGCGCCGAACTGCTGCTTGAGGGCACTACGGATGACGTGCTGTTGGGCAATCTCTTTTACGATTACGCGGAACTCGCGCGCTGCCGGGGCGAGTTGGAGCAAGCGTCCACCCACCTGGCGAGGAGCCTCGAACTATTGGAGCGCGTCGTTCAGGGCATGGCCGCAGGAGCTAAAGGAGCCGCGAGTGGGGCGGAGGTCGAGGAAGAAGGCAGCGCGCAGGGTCAAGCGGAGGCGGGCGCAGAACCGAAGGTATGGAGCGCCGGAGTGCGAACGTATGCGGAAGCCCTGCGTATAGGAGCGATGATCGAGGAGGACAAGGGCAACCGGCAGGCTGCCGACGCGCTATTCCAAAGCGCGCTGACGTGGGCGGAGCGCACAGGCTACCGGGAGACCGTCTATGCGATCAACTTCAGCTACGGTGTAGCGCTCAGGGATCGTGGCGACTTCAAGAGGGCGGTTGAGTACTTGCATGTGACAGCCCGCGCCCCAGGCCACCATCGGCGGCGCCACCGCTCTAAGCCTCGCCTGGCCGCCGCGCCGTAAGATACATTCGTGCCTACAGGGAGGTAAGACACATGCGTAAACACACTTTGATTACCCTGGCCGCCGTTGTCGCAACTATGCTGCTTACCACCGCTTTGCAGCCTCTGGCATTACTGCAAGCTGTTGCTCAGCAGGCAGTTGCGTGCCGCACGTTTGGGGAGACCGGAAGGGTGGTGTGCGGGCGCTTCCTTGAGTATTGGCAGCAGCATGGTGGCCTGCCGGTATTCGGCTACCCTATAAGCAACGAGTTCCGCGAGCAGTCAAAGCTGAATAACCAGGTGTATACGGTGCAGTACTTCGAGCGGGCGGTATTCGAGTTGCACCCGGAAAACAAGCCGCCTTATGATGTGCTGCTTTCGCAGCTAGGCACCTTTCAATTCAGTAGTGAGTATCCAGTCGGGAGTGCAGTAGGGAGTTATCCTATCTACCCAAATCACCGGAACTTTAGGGTAGAGCACGACGGGAACGAAACTAAGATATCGTTTAGTACAGAGGCCGGCAAAGAACAAGTGCTAAAGTTCTATCGGGAAGCACTCCTTCGAGCCGGTTGGGAGCTAATCGAGGCCAGACAAGATAACTCGCATTTTGCCCACGTATCGCCCACAGCAGCATTTATCAGGAGCCAAAACTGCCCAGGTGCAGTAACTCAGCCATACGAACAGGAAGTCTTTACCACCTTCGTAGACGTTACTACCCTTACAGACGGCAAGACCAACGTGAAGATAGCTATTATTCAGCAGTTGCTTATTGACTTACCTCCTGAACCGAAACCGGAAAGTTCAAAGTTGGATGACCTGTCTCTATATTCACAGTCATCAGCACGGGGCAAACAGCTCAAGGACGGGCGAAAAAGGACGGGCGAAAGTGGCAAAAGCGATAATAGAAGCAAGCACGATTGATTTCATAGGCTCGTGGCCCCTGGCGGTGGTGGCGGTGGTGGCGCTGGCCGCCGCTACTGTGGGCTTCGCCGTGCTCGTGGGGCGCTGGATTGACGCCCAGAGCAACAGCGTTGTTACCCCGCCCCGCAAAGATAAGACGAAGCGCCCGGAGGATGAGTAGTAGGCCGCTTCATGTATAATTAGGGGTGCGAGAAAAGAAGTATTCGGATTATTCGGGAGGAGCAACAGTTTGCACTGGACAGGCATCGCATTGGGCCTCTTTTCGGCCTTTATGATAGGCACAGGCTTCATGTGGGTGATACGCATGGAGTACTACATGGGGGCTTACCTGTGGAAGTGGGTAGCCCTGGCGGGGCTGGCGGTGGTGGGCGCATCGCTGTTCATGCCCAACTTCATCTCGGCGGCCATCGTGGGCGTAATCGGCGGCAGCGTAACCTGGGGCGCGATGGAGTTGCCCCACCAGGAGGAGCGGGTGGAGCACGGGCTGTTCAAGGCGCACCCCAACCGGGCTTCGAGGCCCAAGCTGAAGCAGGGCATGAGCGGAAGCGGGGGTGCCCACTCGCACGGCTCAAAGCCCGGCCTGGGCAAGTGGTGGAGCTTCTAAGATGGCAGCGCTCAACAATCTTCAATGGGCCGGGCCAATACTGGCCGTCGTTACTTTCCTGACCGTCTGGTGGGGGCACGTGCTGGTGCGTATCGTCCATTACTACATGGGCACGCGGCCCGCCCCCGTCATCTTCGGTCTGGGCCTACTGCTGCTGCTGGCGACCACCCAGACGAGCAACGACTTGCTTGGGGGAGCTGTGGGCATCGTGGGCCTTACCCTGCTGTGGGACGCTTTCGAGCTACACCGCCAGGAAGCCCGCGTGCGCCAGGGCCACGCGCCTCTCAACCCGCGTGTCCACAAGGTAGCGGCGGGCCTGGCGGCTGCTAAACTGGCAGGTGAGCAGAATGGCGAGTATGACGAGGGCGGTGTCTGTCTATCGTGCGGCTCGAACCCCAACAGCCGATTTCTCTGCCGCAAAGGGCCGTACTGTCAGGTGCGCCAGTGGGAGCGCTACTCGGTCGCACAAGCTCAGGCTGTGGAGAGCAGAGAGGGCTAGCGAGCATCGAACAGTTCGCTTACCGGCAAGGTGAAGCTCGGCAACAGGGGCGACGTCGCTGTTTCACCGCGACCAAAGCCTGCATAGTCAACATACCGGTCGCCCTCCAGCCGTAGGACCGTCAGGGTCTCATCTTCAGGGTTTACAATCCAGTATTCGGGGATGCGTGCTTCGGCGTAGTCAAGACGTTTAACATGAGTATCGCGCTCAGGGTCGTCAGGGCTAACTATCTCTACTACCAGGTCAGCGCCTAACCAGTAGGCGTTCTGCCTGCGGGGGTCGCCGGCATCGAGTATAAGCAACAGGTCCGGTTCTCGGAACTTCCCCTTGCGTATCTGCACCCGCAACGGAGCGTACAGCACAGTACCGCCGAGTGACTGTACAAAGTTGTATAGGGCAAAGAGCAGGAATCGCGAGATGACTTGATGTTTGTCGGTAGGCATCGGCAGCACCTCAAGATAGCCGTCGGTGTACTCAAGCAATCGGGGGCTGCTATCGGTGAGGCGCAGGTACTGCTCCTCGGTCCACAGCCCCTGTAGCTCATTGAAGTTAAGTACAGTCTGGTCGTTTGCTACCAGAGGCAATCCTGATGAGGGTATGTCAGCCTTCATTACTACCGCCTCCGTCCGGCTCGACACCGGCTTTAAGGGCAGGAGTAGGCATCGCGCCTAGCCCTGTTTCCGTGAAGCGCTAGCTCGTCGGCTCGCCTTCATTGGGTGGGACATTGGCCGGCACAACAGTAGCGCTGCCCTCTATCACCTTGCGGCTGGAGCCGTCGCTTGAGCCGCTTCCCGTGCCGTTGCCCTTGCCATTAGTCGAGCCTAGCGGACTCAGGCCGGCCACCTGGTTCATCAGATCGCTCACCCTCACGCCTGTGAGCGTCTCGAACAGTTCGGGAACCTGGGCTACCATGCGGGCTATGTCGGCAGTGATCTGGCTCGCGCCCGCCCCTTTGCCGTCGTTTGAGCCTGTGGATACGATAGTGATCTTATCCACATTGTTGAGCGGTGTGGACATGGCCCTCGCCATTTCGGGCAGCCCACTGAGCAGCTTGTCGAGGATAGCGGCCTGGTTGTACTCGCGGAAGGCGTCGGCCCGCTTTCTCATCGCCTCGGCTTCGGCCTGACCCTTCGCCCGGATCACATCGGCCTCGGCAAGACCTACGTCGCGGCTGGCCCCCGCCTGACCCACGCCTTGCAGCCGTTGGGCCTCGGCAGCGCCCTGGGCCGCCAGAATGCTGCGCTGCTTTTCGGCTTCGGCGATGGTCTCTATGCGCTGCCGCTCCACCTCAGCCGGCTTGAGCACGGTGGCGATCAGTTCGCGCTCGCGACGCTGGATTTCGGCGTCTTGCACCTTTACCTGCTCCTCACGCTGGATGCGCTCAATCCTCACCTGCTCGGCGGCTACCTGCTGCTGCATGATATTCGCCTGGATGTCGTAGGACTTGTCGGCGGTGGCTTGCTGCTTACGCACGGCGGCCATATAGTCGGCCTTCTTCAGTTCGAGGTCGCGCTGGGCCTCGGCCTGCTTTGCGGCAGAGGCGGTCTCGGCCATCACCCGCTCCTGGTCGGCCTGCGCCGAGGCGATAGCCGACGCCCGCATCGCCTCGGCGCGCTTGATGGCGGTGTCGCGGTCGGCCTCGGCTGCGGCGATGTCGGCCTCCCGCTTGATGCGGGCGATGTCCGGGCGGCCCATGTTCATGATGTACTCGTTCTTGTCGCGCACCTCTTTGATGGTGAACGATACGATCTCCAGGCCCATCTTGTCCATGTCTTCGGCAGACGTAGAGCGCATCCGGTCTGCCACCATCTCAGGCTGCTTGACTATCTCCTCGATAGTAAGCTGGCCCACGATGCCGCGCAGGTGGCCTTCCATCACCAGCCTGATCAGCGCCTCTCGCTCGGTCATGTCTTTGGTGAGCAGTTGCTCGGCTGCGGTGCGAATCGAGTCGGGGTCGCTTTTGACTTTGATTTGCGCCACAGCCTCCACGTTGACCGCCACGCCCTGCCGGGTGTACAGATCCTGCGTGGGGGCCACATCGAACGACATCAGTTCGAGGGAGAGTTCGCGGGCGCTCTGCACGAAGGGCAGCACCACCACGCCCCCTCCCTTGATCACCTTGGGGTGATTGGCCGTGCCCAGGCCGTATATGATCAGCGCCTGGTTCGGCCCCACTTTGCGGACGAGTCGCACCATCCACGTCAGGCCCATCAGTATAATAGCTACCAATGCCACTACGATCAGTAAAGTTGTACCCTCCACCGTTTTCTCCTTTCTTTGGCACTACCGTCTAACCGTCAACTGCCGGCGCTCCAAATCTCTATCCCGACCCGCGCAAGGTCGCCTCTATGTCCTGTACTTGCGCGATGCCCTTCTCGTAGCTGAGGATTACCACCTCCGTGCCGCGAGGGATAGGCTCGCCGTTGCTGCCGGCGGCCCCTGCGGTAAAGCGCGTGCCGTTCTTGACGTACACGATCTCGCCCACGCCCCCCGCTCTGATAGACGATACCACGCGAGCAGGCGTGCCGGGGAGCCGGTAGTCGCTCGACAGCATAGGCTTGCTCATCATGGGCCAGAGCACGCGGGCCAGCAATACAAACATAATAGCCCCGCCCACCACTCCGCTCAAGACGGCCAGCACTATGGCAACCTCGCCGCCCAGCCCCACCGTCTTCTTGAGGATGTAGCCTACTCCGCCGAACCAGGTGAGCGCTGCCATGATCGTTGGGATGTTGAACAAGCCGGGACCGTCGTGCCCGGCCAGATCCTGCCCATCGGGGCCTGCGCCGTCCGCACCTCCGGCATCGAGGCCACCGGCGTCGCTCGCAACATCGAAGTGCCCGACGTGTGCGCCCCCGTGCCCACCACCCAGGCCGCCCAGGTCGATCACCCCAAGCAAAAGCGAGCCGGCAGTGAATATCAGGCCGAACAGGAACGTCCCCAGAAACAGGTTCGCCAGCCAGTCCGCTCCAAACATAAGCTAAACCTCCCTCCGCGCTTTGCGCCTCCCACGCCCCCAATTGTTACTACAGGGATATATACGCATCGTCAGGCCGCCGGGTTACATACTCTGGCCTTTCTCGTAGATTATTTGTTGATTATGTAAGCGGCAGAAGAACCCTCCCCTGCGGAGTTCGCAGCTCAGGTTCTGGGCCTAAAACATCCCCGGTATATTCATGCCGCCGGTGATCGAGCCGAGGCGGTCCTGGGCCATGTCCTGGGCATTCTTGAGGGCCTCGTTGAAGGCCGCCACCAGCATGTCCTGGAGCAGTTCTACATCTTCGGGGTCCACAGCGTCGGGGTCGAGGGTAACTGCCACTACATCGTGATGGCCGTTCATCTCCACCGAGACCACCCCGCCGCCCGCCGTACCGGTAACGGTCTCATTGGCAAGGTCGGCCTGGGCCTTCATCAGTTTGTTCTGCATCTGCTGCAACTGCTTCATCATTTTCGGGTCCATTTTGAAGTCTCCTACTCATCGAACTTGGTGATGTTGAAAATATTCATCGCGGCCCGGCCTCTGGAAGTTTCATATGGAGAGGGCTTTTTCTCCTTTACAACCCGCTTGCCGCCGCCGTTGCCCTTGTCCGGCGAAGGGTCGGCAGATTGTCCGCCGTTCTCCTCCTCCGAGAACAGGATGCTCTCCAGTATACACTTGTGGCCGAGCACCCGGTTGAGGGCATCTTCGATGATGCTGCGGTAAGGCTCGGTGCGGGTGCGCTCCGCCTGGATTTTGTGTTGGAAGCTGATTGTGACCTGCTCGCCATCGATCTTGAACGGCCTGACAAGCTCGCTGTTGCGAAACGCCGAGCCGATAGACTTGCTGCGGGCGCTTATGTGCTCTACCAGCCGGGGCCAAAGCAGGCGCAACCGCTCCAATTCGTCCCCTTCGCCTGGGAGCATGCCCTCAGCCTGCACCGCCGCCTCCGGCTCCGCTTCGACCTGTTCGGCCTCCGCGTCAGACGCCCGGCCTGGGCTGTGCCCTCTTGCGGCAAGCTCCTCGGCGGGCGGCTCTGCGGCGGCTTTACCGTTCTGCACAAAAAGGCCGGGTTCGGCACGGGCCGGCCTGGGAGCAGGCATGGGGCGACTTCTCGGCTCGGCGGCTGTGGGAGGGAGAGCAGCCTCGTCATGCCGGCCCAAGCTCTCACCGGCCCCCAGGCTTGCCTGCACCAGCGCCATCTCAAGCGGGAGGTGGAGGTGTGTGGCGGAACGTATAGCGGCATCGGCCTCAGCGAAGGCTTTCAGCCGGCGCAGCAAGTCGCCCATTTCCATCTGGTCGGCCTGCGCTTCCAGCCTGGCCCTCATCTCCTCGGTCGTATCCAGCAAAGTGGGGTCGCCGGAGGCCGCGCCGGTCTTGACCAGCAGGAGATTGCGTAGGTGCTCCACCAACTGCTTGTTGAACTGACGTGGGTCCAACCCCTCGTCAATCAGGCTGTTTATCTGCCGCAGCCCCGCCGCGAGGTCGCCCGCCAGGAGGGTATCCGTAAAGTCGGCTATCTGCTCGGCGTCCGAAGCCCCCAGCATATCCCGCACGCTCTTGACCGTGATGCCGGCATGCGCGAAGACCCGCAGTTGGTCCAGCAGCGACAGCGCATCCCGCAACGAGCCGGTGGCCTGCCGTGCCACAAGCTCCAGCGCCGGCCGGTCCGCCTCGATACCTTCCAGGCTGCACACATATTGCAGGCGGTCGGCTATGATCACGAGGGGTATCTTGCGGAAGTCGAACCGCTGGCAGCGCGAGGCCACCGTAGCGGGCACTTTATGTATCTCTGTGGTAGCCAGGATAAAGGCAGTGTGGGGGGGAGGCTCCTCCAACGTTTTGAGCAGCGCGTTGAAGGCCGATACGCTCAACATATGTACTTCATCCACAACGTAGAACTTGGTGTGCCACACAGAAGGGGCGAAGTTGGCCCGCTCTATGATCTCACGTATGTTGTCCACGCCGGTGTTGGAAGCGGCGTCTATCTCGATGAGGTCGGTGACAAGCTCTTTGTTGACGGCCAGGCAGTTGGCGCACTGGTTGCAAGGTTTGTCCACGCCCTCCGAAAGGCAATTGGCGGCGCGGGCAAGCAGGCGGGCGGCGCTGGTTTTGCCCACCCCCCTGGGGCCGGTAAATAGGTAGGCATGAGAGACGCGGTCGCCGGCGATGGCGTTTTTGAGGGTTTGCACCACCGGCTCCTGGCCCACCAATTCGTCGAAGTCCTGCGAACGATACTTGCGATAGAGGGAAGTTGAGGCTGACATAAGCTCCCTTTGTGTGGAAAAGCTGCTTTGTGCCTCTATTATAGCCTATTCCCAACCTTTTCACGACTCCAGGTTGGTGTGTAAGTGTTCACACTTACACCCACCCCCGGCTTGCGGGAAACAGCCGGGCGTGGTATGCTGCGTGCGCTGAAAACCTCGACTATGCAGGTATAAAGGAGAAACCATGCTGACTATTGACCTTACAGGCCGTAGAGCCTTCGTTGCGGGGGTGGCCGACGACTCCGGGTACGGCTTTGCGATTGCGAAGGCGCTTGCCGAGGCCGGGGCCTCCGTCGTGCTGGGCACCTGGCCCCCCGCCCTCTCGATCTTCCGGAAGCTGCTTGAGCGCGGCTCTATGGACGGCTCCATGCAGTTGAGCAATGGAGGCAAAATGGAGTTCGAGGCTGTCTACCCTCTCGATGCCGCTTTCGACACAATGGCAGGTGTGCCCTCAGATGTTCAAGAGAATAAGCGCTACCAGGGCCTGGGCGATTACACCATCCAAGGGGTGGCCGAGCGGCTCAAGTCCGAGTTTGGCGAGCAGCCCCTCGACATCGTGATCCACTCGTTGGCGAACGGCCCGGAGGTCAAGAAACCGCTCCTGGAGACGAGCCGTCAGGGCTACCTGGGCGCGGTGAGCGTGAGCGCCTACTCACAGGTGGCTATGGTGCAGCGATTCGCCCCCTTAATGAAGGAGGGCGGGGCTTTCCTTTCGCTCACCTATCTGGCGAGTCAGCGCGTGGTGCCGGGTTACGGAGGGGGTATGTCTTCCGCGAAGGCTGCCCTCGAAAGCGACACCCGCACGCTGGCATACGAGGCGGGCCGTCAGTACGGGATCAGGGTGAACACTATTTCGGCAGGCCCTCTATCCTCGCGGGCAGCTAAGGCTATCGGCGGCATCGAGAGCATGGTGGAGTACGCGGCGGCCAACTCCCCCCTGGCCGAACCCACATCGCCCGGCGAGGTAGGCACAGCAGCAGCGTTCCTGTGCAGCCCTCTAGCCTCCGGCATCACAGGCGCTGTGCTGTACGTGGACAAGGGCTACAATGTCATGGGCACGGCGGTCAGCGACGGCAGCCCCCTCGACAGGTAGGCGCGGCTACCTTATCCTCCTGAATAGGGCGGCGGCAGTTGCCGCCACTCCTGCCCCCGCGCCCGCGAGCCACACCCAGCGGCCCCGCGTGGTGGCCCACAGTTGCACGCTACTTTCGTGAGCGCTGGCGCCAAAGCTGCCGTGCGCGCCGTGATCCCCTTCCACCGGCTCCCACAGATTGTTGGGGCGGTCGGGGTCGCGCGGTTCTTCCATCTGCTGCGATTTGTAGCCGGTCTTGCCGAGATACAAGTCGCCCAGGCCCGGCACAAATTTGTTGCCCCATACCACGATGGATGTGGGCAGCCCTACGTTTACCTCTCTCATGTAGTTGTGGGCAGCCCAATAAACGGCCTCCGCGCCCACCTCCGGTTGGTAGATAGGGGGCACAGGTTGGGCCTTGTGGGGCAGGCGACTCTTCACCCAGCCGAACTGCGGAGTGTTGAGGGCGGGCATCTGCACCATAGTGATCTTGACGTTGCTGCCGTCATGGATCAGCTCGCAGCGCACCGACTCGGTGAAGCCCTGTATAGCGTGCTTGGCCCCGCAGTAAGCCGACTGGAGCGGGATGCCCCTGTAGGCGAGGGCCGAGCCTACCTGCACTATAACGCCCCGGTCCCTGGGCAGCATCCGCTTGAGCGCAGACATAGTGCCGTACACATAGCCCAGGTAGCATACCTCCGTTACCCTCTTGTACTCTTCGGGGGTCATCTCTTTGAACGGCGAGAAGACCGAGGTCATGGCGTCGTTGACCCAAACGTCAATCGGCCCAAACTCTCTTTCCACCGCCTCTGCCGCAGCCTCCACCGCCTCGGCATCCGACACGTCGGTCGGAAGGACCAGCGCCTTGCCGCCCGCCTCCTCAACATCGCGGCGCGCCCCCTCCAGCCCGTCTTGCCCGCGAGACAGCAGACCGATGTGCGCCCCGCGCTTCGCGAAAGTCCGCACGATTGCGCGCCCCAGGCCTGCGGCGGCCCCTGTAATTACCACCACTTCAGGTTTGTTTCCGTTCATGTGTAAAGTTGCTCCTCTCGCGACCTTGTCCGTACCTTCTCAGTATCGAAAGCTTCGCGGCTGTTGTTTGCGCTGGGTGATTCATGGGCGATTCGTTGTAGGGCATGCACTTACCTACAACCGCACGGCGGCCTAAAAGCTACCGCCCCGGCAGCACCGACCCCAGCAGGTCCTTCACCCGCGTGCCCAGGTCCACCCCCAGAGCAAGAGGCGACGCCTGGCGGAAAACATGGACGGGGCCTTTGCGCCGCAGCACCCGGTAGTCGGTTGTGCCGTCCTTCTGTCGGCGGAAGCGGATCGTCACCCGCGAGTCGCCTACCGCGAGTTCGCGCACCGTCAGTTCGGGCAGCCAATCCGGTAGATAAGGGTCGAGCATCACCAGCTTGAAGGGCGCGTAGGTGATCAGGCCAAGCATCGCCTGCACGAACCAGGCTATGGCGCTTGCCGACCACGCCTGGGGCGCGCAGGCGTCGGGGTAGATGCCGGGGTGGGGGTGCTCTCGGTCGCGTGGGAAGCCTCCGAACGTTTCGGGCAAGCGATTGTGCTCAAAGAGGGCCGAGGCGTCGAACATGCCCTTCGCGATAGCGTTGCACTCCTCGTGGAAGCCGTAGCGCTTCATGCCGAAGGCCACCGTGGCGTTTTCTACAGGCCACACCGATCCCAGGTGGTACTTCATCGGATTGTAGGCCGGGTTCTGGGTAGACAGGGTGCGTACCCCCCAGCCGGAAAACATGTCCGGGGCCATGAGGCGCGACACCACATCGCGGGCGTACTTCCGGTCCAAGATGCCGGTGGCAAGGCAGTGTGCTGCGTTGGAGGCGATAGACTTCACCTGCCGCTTGTCGGAGTCGAGGGCAAAAGCCACGAACCGCTCGTCGGGCATCCAGAACTTCTCGTTGAACCGCTTCTTGAGGTCGCGCGCCTGCCCAAGCTGGTCGAAAGCGCGCGACGACTCGCCCATCGCCAAAAACACCTCGGCCATGAGCAACTTGGCGGCGTACCAGTAGCCCTGCACCTCGCAGGCGGCGATAGGCGGCTCCGCCTCGCAGCCGTCCCTGTAGCGTACCGGGTCGGCGGAGTCTTTCCAGCCTTGATGCTTCTGGCCCTTCGGCGAGCGAGTCTTGTATTCCAGGAAGCCGTCGCCGTCCAGGTCGGCCTTTGTATCGAGCCAGTCGAGCACCCGTTTGGCAGGCTCAAGCAGGCTGCGTACCGTCTTTCGGTCGCCGACGGCAACGTGATAGCCGCCGAGCAGCACCAGGAAAGCCGAGGGAGCCGCATAATCGCCGTAGTCGTGCAGCCAGGGGGTGATGCGGAGGAGGGCAAGCGGGTCGTCACGCACCTGCTGGGGCATGCGGCCCGGCTGCTCATCGTAGAAGTCGTCGGTGCGGTCCCCAACGAAGCGGGCCAGCAGGCGCAAGGCTCCCTCGGCCAACTTGGGGGTGAACAAGAGTGCCTGACCTGCCAGGGTAAGGGCATCGCGGCCAAACAGCGTGCCGTACAGGGGCTGCCCGGCCACCGGCACGGCCAGTTCGGGCCGGGTTTCGCCCCTCTCTACCGGGCCTACGGCCAGCGCGCTCAAGTCGGCCACCGCCCGGTCCCAGGCCTGCTGCACCTTTCTGTTGGGCGTCAGCACGCGGGTCGAGCCGACCAACCAGGCTTTACGCACCTCGTCGGTGTTGGTAGCCGTCTCACCGAACGCCCCGCACCCAAAGACCGGCTCCACCACCTCGCCGGCCACCACTGGAGCCACATTCAGGCAAAAGTGGTGCGAGCCTTGAGGCTTGAGCGCGAGGCGAGTATGGACCTCGCCGTTTTCGCAGCGCATCTCGGCCCCCCGCGCCGTGAAACCTACAAGGGAGGCACGATGCAGTTCGGGGTGCTGATAGCTGAAGCGAAGCGTACCGCCCGTCTCGGAAGGCTCCCACTCCGTGCTGATTGGGGCTGTTTGTTGGCGTTTGCCGCTGCGCGCCTCTATCAGGTCGGCAAAGTCGGCGTCCAGTTGCCATGTAAGCTCGAGGTGGGCGGGCGTAGTGCCGTAGTTGGTGATGTGAATATCCTCGTGCAGCCCCTGGCCGCAGAAACGCCCCACGCGCAGCACCACCTGGCGGTCAAGCTCGTGTTCGGGCAGGCCCATGTGGTCCAGCTTCTTGCCGTCCCCGGGGTTGGGCGGGCAGACGTAATAGGCCAGCGAGGAGAAGGAGTCCACCGCGCTAATGGCATCCAGACGAGGTACGGCGCCGTTCACCAGCAAACGATAGCGCGACAACATTCGCATGTCGTGCCAGTAGAGGCCCTCCATACCATCGGCCACCCAGCCGTGCCGCCCGGTTATGAACAAGGCGCGTTGATAGTAGATATAGCGCAGGTCTGGGTAAACGCCCAGCAGTATTTCGGTGGTCATAAAGCTTCCCTAGGGTAGGGTTTCGAGGTGTAAGCGTTGTCTGCCGACGGAGGTCGTTCCGCCGACAAAGGGGGCAGCCGATTTGTCTACCCTCTATAGCATATACGATATGCTGCTCCTGCTCAACCTCCAGGCTCTGTTACGGCTACGAAACGGGCGCTTAGCGAGGAAACACGGCATGCGGGGCATGGGGTTGCCCAGTAAAATATAGGCAACCCCATGCGTGAGAGCATGTGCTTCACAGGCAGAGCGCCAGGCCCAACCTTCTTTGGATGGCGTACGCTACACGTCGCGGCGCCTGCGTAACACCAGTACACCTGCGCTCAGGAGGGCCAGGCCCAGTACACCTGTGAGCCGCGCCAACCACGGAGCAGCCTCGCCGGTTCCCGGCATGCCGGGGCCGGGCGGGGGCGGGGGCGGGGGCGCGGCAACGGTGGGCGGCGACGTCGAGGGCGCTGTGGAGGCCGGCGGGGGCGCACTCGTGGGGGCAGCCGGTGGTGTGGAGGCTCCCCCGCTCACTGAGGTGGCGGGAGGTTGGACGGGCTGGATGGTCGGCACGGTTTCCGTCCGGGAGGCGGGAGGGGTTGAGCCTGGCGCCCGCGTTGCGGAAGCTGCGGCGGTAGGGGTAACGGCCACAGCCTGTGCGATAGTAACCACCACCGAGGCGGTGCCGCTCAAGTTGAAGCTGTTGGTCGCCTTGAGCGTAATGGTGTGCTTGCCCAGCTTGAGGTTGGTAAGGTTGAGCAGGTCGCCCTTACCCAGTTCGCCCTGTATGTCCGAGGTCCACACAAGCTGGTCGTTGCCGGTCAGGTCCTCGTCCTGCAAGTCGTAGCCGATGCCCTGTAGCGAAACAGGGATGCCTACCGCGAAGGTAGCGTTGGAGTCGGGAGTTTCGATCTCCACCTCCGGCGCCTTGGGGGCCACAGAGAAAGGCTCGCTCACGGCTTCGGCGGCGTTCACGCCGTCCGTGACCGTTATGCGGAAGCGAGCGGTGGCGCCTCGACTGCCGGCCAGGTCGCTGAAGTCTACCGTTGTCTGTGTGGCCTGCAAGTCAGTATCCAATATTTCCCAGTTTTGACCGTCAGAACTGTACTCTAAGTCGTAGTATAGCTTATCGCCATCGGCGTCCGCGGCTTCCCACTTGACGGTGAAGCTGCCGGCGTTGACCGCTTCGCCGCCTACCGGGGAGACGAACTGCACGATAGGCACGTTGGGGCTGACCGGCCGATTCTTCAGCGTCTGGTTTCCCTTGACGATACTAAACTGCGTGGTGCCCTCAGGGAAAGGCATGTCGGCCACGAAGAAGGCATTGTTGAGCAGCCTTGGGTTGTCCACCACGTCGAACTTGACTTCGAGGGCGGTCGAGGCCAGCACTGCGCCGTTGGCGTCGAGGGCCTGCAAAGTATAGGCGCCGGTGCTGTTCTGCTGGGTGCCTTGCTCATCGTAGTCGTACCAGGGTTCCAGTTGCACCGAGCCGTCGGAGCCGATGAAGCCTTGTGCATATATCCAGCGCTGCGTCTCAGCGTTCGGGGGGGCGGCCAGGTGCATCAGACGAACCGCGCCGCCGCCGGGGGCAAGGCCGTCGAAGATGCGGTTCCAGTCGGCAGGCGACACCCAGTTACGCTCTTGCGGCGCGCCGCTGCCCATGAAGCTCGCCATATTGGGTAGTAGACCGCGCCCGCTGATGTCGAAAGGCACATCGGTTTCGGCCTTGATGAGGTTGGCCCCCGAACTTTCAAAGCTCACCGCTTGCGAGTTTTGGCAGCTGTACGGCTTATCGTTCGTGTTGAGGTCCTTGCCTACATAGCTGGGCACCGGCGGGTTGACCGCGCAGTTGTAGGAGCCGTCGTTGTACTCATCGCCCAGGTTGTAGTTGTGGCCCACCTCGTGAGCGACGGTGGCTGCCGCGTCCTGGTCGCTTTCCACCACTATGTTCGTGTTGAAGCCCATCGTGAAGCCTTGCAAGTCGCCTTTCGGACCCATGCGGTCCTTCACAAAAGCCACCACTTTATCGTAGCACTGGGCCTCGGGCGGGCGCGGGGTCTGGAAGCACTCTTTAGGCTGCAACTGGGCGACCTTATCGAACAGCTGCGTCTGACCTGCCTCGGTAGTGAGATTATATTCAGCGCCCGAAGCGTCTACTTCGTCGCCCATCGTCCAGGTAAAGCGGTCCGCCGACATCGGATAGACCTGTCGGAGGAACTCGCCCATCCGCCGCCACGAGCCGGTCGTCACGCGCACGTCGCCGGAGCCGTAGTTGGCGCGGACAGGCACGGCCAGCACCCGCAGGCCGTTACGCTCCTGGAAAGTGGCGGTGGCCTGGGAGGTAGCGCCGTTCACGGTGGCGACGAAAGTGTAATCGCCGGCTACCCAGTTGCCGCAGGCCGCCGCGCTGGGGCAGAGGAAAACAAGGGTGTTCGTAGAGGCTGAGGGGGAGGGTTGCAGGGTGGCTACCTTGTTGCCTCCAAGCATTATGTCAACCTGCTGTTGGCTCGCGTCAGCCGCTGTCGGCTGGTCCAGGTAGACCAGGACGGCGGCATCTTTGCCCGCGACGAATTTGTTGGACTGGTTGCCCAGCGTCTGGACTACCAACACTTTGCTTATTGCCGGGGTCTGAGCATGGCTCAAGCCGGTGGTCATGTGGAGCACCGGCAACAGGACCGAAAAGATTACCAGGGCGCGCAAGCACGTTGCGACAGACTTTTTCACGGTTGAATAACCTCTCTTGTTTTTTGGATTTGGGATAAAGCTGTTTGCACTTGAGAAAACCGGGGCACCTACACCTGCCCCTAGCGGCGAAGATTGCAGCCTGGAAAGAAGGTGTTGGCGTCTATCTTAGCTGCCTGCCCCCTCGTCACCGGGGCGTTCGGTCGGAAGTACGGGCGGTTCTGCGAGTCGCACGGCTCGCCCGACCCTCCGCAGGGATAGCCTCCCATCACATTGCGGCGTGACAGTCGCTCCACCCATACGTAGAAGGGGCTATCGGTCGGCACGTCCGTGTAGGTCTGCCCTGTTACAGGTTCCGAGAAGCCTGCCGCGTTACTCACGATCTTGGAGAGTTGACCTCTGGAAGCCGAGGAGCTTGGCCTGAAGTATGGACGGTTGCCCGGCAGCACACAAGGCTCATCGGGTCGCAGCCCGCACGAGTACCCACCCATCACACCGGCGTTGCTCAGCTGCTGTACGAAGGTGTAGAAAGGCGAGCTTTCCGGCACGTCCTCATAGATGCGAGTGCCGGGTGCGCCGCTGAAGCCGGCGGACAGCGCCACCATTTTGGAGATTTGCCCACGAGTGATGGGGTTGTTATAGCGGAAGTATGGATCGTTGCCGCTGTTGCAAGGCTCGCCCGCCCCACCACAAGGATAGCCGCCGATGATGTTGCGACAAGCCAGGCAGCGCACGAAGGGGTAGAAGGTGTTGGAGGGCGGCACGTCTGCGAACTGTATCGCACACGCTATAGGTGTGGCCGTAGCTGTACTGGTAGAGGTGTTGGAAGGCACTGCCGTCTCGGTAGCTGTGGCTACTGCCGTCTCGGTGGCTACTGCCGTCTCTGTAGAAGTAGAAGTAGCAGCTGCTGTGCTGGAAGGTACTGCTGTAGATGTAGAGATAGGCGTGGAAGTGGCGGCAGTTGTATTGGTTGAGAGCGCTGTAGCTGTACCGGTAGAGGTGTTGGAAGGCACTGCTGTGTTGGTGGAGGTAGAGATAGGAGAGGCTGTATAGGTGCGAGTAGCAGTATTTGTGGGTATCGTTGTGCTGGTTGGGAGTGCTATAGCGGTGTGAGTGGCCGTCGAGGTCATGGTGACAGTGGCTATGCGCGTGGCGGTAGAGGTGGGGGATGAGGTGCTAGTTGCAGTGTAAGTGGCCGTGCTTGTGGAAGTAGAAGTGGCGGTAGAGGTTGTTGTGCTCGTTGCGGTGGAAGTGACCGTGCTTGTTGTGGTAGAGGTAGCCGTGTGCGTGGTAGTGGAGGTAGAGGTAGAGGTGATGGTGTGAGTCGCAGTGGAAGTAGAGGTAGAGGTACTGGTGCGCGTCGTGGTAGAGGTGTTGGTAGCGGTGCTGGTGGAAGTCGCCGTGCCTGTCGTGGTGGCGGTACTCGTCGCACTGGAAGTGGCCGTGCTCGTTGTGGTAGAGGTGGAGGTGGAGGTGGAGGTAACTGTGTTAGTCACGGTAGAGGTAGAAGATGCAGTGGCTGTGTTCGTTGTGGTAGAGGTGGGAGTGCTCGTCACAGTGTGAGTCGCGGTACTCGTGACGGTGTTGGTAGAAGTGGGTACAGAGGTAGAGGTGCTGGTGCTGGTACTTGTGGCGGTCGAGGTGGAGGAAGCAGTAGCTGTGCTGGTGGTGGTAGATGTCGGAACTGTCGTACTGGTAGAGGTAGAAGTGATTGTAGCCGTGCGGCTAGCTGTGGAAGTAGGTATCGCCGTCTCAGTAGAAGTACTGGTGCTGGTGGCTGTGTCCGTGGGTATAGGGGTGCTGGTGCTGGTGGCTGTGTCCGTGGGTATAGAGGTGCTGGTGCTGGTTGCTGTGTCCGTGGGTATAGAGGTGCTGGTGCTGGTGCTGGTGGCTGTGTCCGTGGGTATAGGGGTGCTCGTGGCGGTCATCGTGTCTGTGGGTATAGGGGTGCTGGTAGTGGTGCTGGTAGCCGTATCGGTGGGTATAGGGGTGCTGGTAGTGGTGCTGGTGCTCGTGGCGGTATTGGTTCCGGTCAGCAGGGGTAGCGGAGTTTGCGATCCGCCTGGGACGGGCGGGAGCGTACTGGTAGGAGTAAGGGTGTTGGTGGGAGAAGCGGTGCTGGTGGGAGAGCCGGGCGTGGCAGTGTTGCAAACAGGCTGCGTGAACGTTATCAACAGGCCGTTCGTCAGGCCGGCGGTATTGCAGGAGTACTGCGTGAACAGTTGGCCCGTCCCCTTCTGCACGCCTACGGTAGCGCTGCTGCCGTTGCTGGTGGAGGCGGTGAGGGTTCCATACACAAAATCTATCTGCCCCGAAGTCTCGTACAGACGCACTTCAAACTGGGTGTTCACACTGGCACAAGCGCTGCTTGTGCGTATACAGGCACGCCACTCGATATTGAATATCCGGTTGGGCGCAGTGCCCGTTGTGGAGGTATAGATACCCGCCGGCACGCCGGTTGCCCCATCCGTCCGCAGGTCATCCCAGAACGGCATGATAGTATTGTTGAGAGTAGTAGTCGGCAGACAAGCGTTGCCGAAGGCTGTGTTGGCGCTGGTGAACTGGAGATTGCCGTTTGAGCTTGCGCTTGCGCTGGTGAACGGCTGCCCGTAGAAGATGAAGGTGAACGGCAAGGGGATCGTGTTAATGCAGTCGTCGCAGTGGTTGCCGGTATCGGAAGTGCCCGGATCAATGGTGGCTGTGGCGGTTACAGTGACGTAGTTGCTGCCGGGGCCGCAGGGCGCGGGGGTGGCGGTGGCAGTGCCGGTGGTTGTAGGTGTGCTTGTGCCGGTGGGGGTGACCGTGCCGGTGGAGGTGGGAGGAGTGCCGGTGTTGGTGGGAGTGGCGGTGGAAACGGGGCCTGCGAAGTAGCGCACGCTGTCGCCCGCGAACAGGTAATTGTTGGCCTCCTGGCTGACGAGTATGCCGGTGTTGCACTCATACTGCTTGGCAATAGTGCCGGCCACGTTTTCAGTGCCGATGGTCGACTCGCGGCCATCGCTGCGGCCCACATTGAAGGTGGGATAGACCATGTAGATGTTGCTGGTAGCCTCGTCTATCTGCACCTCAACTGTGTTGGTAATGGTATCGCCAAAGTGGAGGAAGTTGCGCCACTCGACAATAAAAGTGCGGTTCGGGGCGGTGCCGACCACGCTGGTATAGACATTAGAGTCGCCCGTGCCGGTGCCCACCAGGTCGTCCCAGCTAACAGCAACGGTGCCGTTGGGCGCACTGGTAGTCGGTATGCAGGCATTGGAGGGGACTGACGAGGTAGTCTGCACACCCAGGGTGACGAAGCCGTTGCTGCTGATCGTGCCTATCGTGACCGCGTTGCCGTAGTACGTCACCGGGAACGGCAGGTTGATATTAGTTGTATTATCATCGAAACTTGCCGTGAACACAGGGTTGTCCGCCGGGGTATAACTACGCCCCGCATTCTCCTGGCACGAGTAGCCCCCTGCGTCGGTGGCCGAGAGGGGCAAAGCAAAGTTTTGCACTGTGCCTGCGCCGGGAGGAACAGTCACCTGAGCGGTTTGCGGGGAGTAACAGCCGCTGCCTGTGGCGCTAAGGGTGTAAGTACCGGCGGGCAAAGTTAAGGTGTAGACGCCGCCGGCCGAGGGGTCGGACTGCACAACAGCGTCCGGCGCGCCGGCGGCTCTGATCGTTGCACGGAGGGGTAAACCGCTCGCGGCATCTGTTACCGTGCCGGTGATGGTGTTGCTTGAGCCTGCAACCGGCAGGAAAGGCGCGGGCGCGCTCTCGCCCAGGTTGTCGCTAAAGGCCAGGCTGTGGGCGAGTGGGTTGCCTGTCGGTTTGGGCAAGACAGCCGAGCCAAAGCCAGCAGAGTTAGTGCCTGAACCACCCACCACCTGCCCGTCCACTAACACTGTGCCGCCCTGGTTGGGCGCGAACTTGCTGAACAACAACGTCACCGTCCCTGAGCCGCCGATGGCGCGTGAAGGCTGCACGATGCCTGTGGGCACATTCACGGCAATAGGCACTTCTCTCAGGGCGGCGTAGGCCCTATTGCCGCTGGTCTCTCCATTCAGGCGTAGATAGTAGTTGATCGCCCCGCTACTTGGCGGAGCCTGCAAGAAAAAGCCGACCGAGCCGTTGGAGTCGGCGGGCACTACGGCAAGGGTAGTGTTCGGCAAATACGTCAGGGTGACATCCTCTCCCGGCTGGAAGCCCTCGCCCACCAGCGATACCGTCGTGGTGACGGTATTCGACAGCACAGCGCGGTCTATAAGTGCGCGTGCCGAGTTCCTATCGCCCGCCGGGGCGACCGAGCCTGCATCCGCGCGTTCTTCGATGCTTTGACCTGCTTTGCTGCCCACCGTAGCTGTGACGTAGGTGCTGTAGACAACTCCTGTGTCCGGCCCCGGGACTGTGCCGACGGCCACCAGAGCGCGCCCTGTGGAGTCGGCTGCGGTCTCGAAGAAGGGGGTGTCGGCCCGCTGGAACGTAACGGTTACCCCAGGCGAATAGCCCACAGCATACATGTAAAGAGTGTCGCCTGGGCGTACAGCATGAGGGGCTATCGCCACGCCGGGGACGAGGGGCGCGGCGCTCGATATTTGGTAAGTTCCTCCCGCTACTTTGCCGGACAGCAGGCCGCGTGCGATGATGCTGTAGTAGCCGGGCGAGGCGGTTTGAGCTGGGGTAGTGGAGACAAAGAGAGCTCCGTTACTGTTTGACTGAAAGTAGTTGGGCGGTATGACCCCAGGGATGGTGAAGATCACCACCTCACCGGGTCGAAAGCCGGTAAGCACGGTGACAACATAGCTGCCGGGCCGCGCAATGTCGGGCGCAACGCTCATGGCGGCGTTCCCTGAGCCGACCGCAGTGCCCGCAGGCCCGTCGCTTTCGCCGACGCCGGGGCGCATGCCCCCGGTAAGCTGTTCTTTGCCGCCTTCGCTCATCGCGGGCGGGGCTTGTGGGTTCGCGCTCGCCTCGTACACCCTCAGTGTTTGCTGGGGCCTGGCTCGAACCGACCGCTCGTTGCTGAGAGGAGCCTTGCCTGCCGGCAGGCTTACAACAGGCACGTGCCCACTCTGCAACGCCCTCTGACCGTTGCTCTGTGCAGGCACGCCCGCCGGGCCTCCCATGGGCGCACCTGCCAGGGCCGCTCCCGCCGTCAGCAAAGCCGCCATCAGCAGCACAAGGGCGGGCAAATACCTGAGCAGCCCTCCGATGTTTGGTTTCTCTTTCAATGCATGCTCCTCTATGTTGGGTACTGAAACATCGTTGCAGGGCCTTGCAAGCCGTAGTAAAGAGAATAGCACTAACCGGGATGCCCTATTACTAGGCGCCCGGTAACGGCTTATTCAGGTCGGCTCCGGCTCCAAGTGTGGGCTTGGTGCACGAGCACGTTATGTAAAGTGTAGAGTAGACCGAGCCGGCAGCCTGCAATAGGTAAAATAGTGGCCTATGCAACTACGGCCACCGCCTCCGGCCACCGCCTCCGGTTGCTGTAGCCGCCGAAGTTCGTATCGCAGCTATAGACAAACGGTAGTACTCTTCAGCAGAGCTATTGTAGCAGGCTAATGAAGCGGTGTCAATACCTTCTTCAGAGTGTAAGTGTTCAGACTTGGGGTTGAGGAAACTGTACACAGTAATGTAAGGGCCTGAATGCGAAGCAGAACCCCCCGTGCCTACCCTCCATCCTTGCCCCGAAGATCGGGGAATAACCCACCAGGTATGCACGGGGGGTTCTGCTTCGCATTCAGGCCCTTACAGACCGTTGTCCCACCCTTAATCTGACCGCTTACCTTCAGAGATAAGTATTCAGAGTAAGCCATGACCCTGGGGCCATCATTACCGATGAAAATACTATTTTCAGAGGAGAACCCTCTGATTGCCTCAATTGCTACTTTGCCTTTGAACTCTGCCGAGTAGGTTTTACGCTGCGTTGTCATGGGTTTTCTCCTTTTGGTTGGCCCATTTTATCACAGCCTTTTCTACCTTTAGGACTTTCGCTTGAACCAAATCAGATAGCTATGATAAGGTACAAGCATGATAACAAAAAGGCAGTACATCGAGTATCTAATCAGCACACCGGCCA
>JBBSIX010000003.1:0-25554 GCA_038231875.1 Chloroflexia bacterium
CCGCAGGAGGCGGTGCATGTGGGCGACCACGCGCTTTACGACGTGAAGACGGCAAAAGAGGCGGGCCTGTCCGCCGTCTGGTTCGTAGCGCAAGCGAGGCGCACGGCCCACCTGCACAGCATGCCCTGGGAGGAGCAGGCAAAGGAGGGCGCGGGGGCGGACGCTGTGGTAAACAGTATGGACGACCTGCCGGAGGCGATTGAGGCTCTTGGGTAGTGGCCCGTATAACCTCGCCGCGCATTCGATAGCGGTGATTGTGGCGGCTGCCGGCAAGGGCACTCGCATGGGCGAGATGCCCAAGCTGTTGTTGCCTTTGCCCCTGGCCGCCGGCAAACCCCTCGTGCGGCACACGGTTGAGGCGGCCCTGCGTTTGCAGCCCCTCGAAACGGTAGTCGTGGTGCGCCCCGACCTGCCGGAAGTCGAAGCCTGCCTGGCCGACCTGCCGGTGAGGTGTGTTCCCAATCCACGCTACATGGAGGGCCTGGGCAGTTCGCTGGCGGTGGGCGTCGCTGCGTTGGGCGAGGAAGTCGGGGCAGTGTTGGCGCTGCTGGGCGATATGCCCTCGGTGGACGACGGCATCTTCGGGCGGCTCATCGCGGCTTACTTGAAAGAGCGCAAAGCAATCACCATCCCAAGCTACGGCGGTCAATACGGCCCGCCCACCATCTTCTCCAGGGAGGCTTTCCCTTTGCTTGCAGGGCTGCTGGGGGACACAGGCGGCAGGCAGTTGGTCGAGCGTTTTCCACAGTTGTGCTGCGTGGTGCCCTTCGAGGAAGCCGAGCGGCCTGAAGATGTAGATACCCCTCAGGACTATAGAGCTATGCTATAGCTTTTTGGCATGTTTTGTGATCGCCCTGCCCTTGCGCGCCTTCCGTGCAACGTGGTAAGATTAGGGTAATCTACCGGCCTGTCCCAGCCCTTTACTGTGTGGAATGTAACGTCGCGCACCCGAAAAGGAGATACCGTATCCTCATGAGCATAGGAACGAACCCGAACTACTCTAGGGCCGTGCAGCTGATGGCTGTCGCGGCTTTGTTGGCTGTAACGGCGCTGCCCCCCGTTTCTTATGCAGCCCCCGCTCAAGCTCCCGTCGCCTTGCCGGCTTCCCTGCCGTTCGCCGACTCGGCCTTCGAGTCTGTTTGGACGCGCAACGACCAGCCGGTGGCGACCAAGGCCGCGACTCGCTCGTGGACCTGGGGGCCTGCGCCTCTGGCTGCGGGGTTGGAAGCGTATGCCGAGGCGCCCGACGGCTCGGGCAAGCGGCTGGTGCAGTATTTCGACAAGGCGCGCATGGAGGTCAACAACACCAAGCTCTCGCCCACCGACAAGGCTTATGTGACCAACGGCCTGCTCACGGTGGAACTTATCTCAGGCCGGATGCAGGTGGGTAACTCCAAGTTCAACACCGGCAAGCCCGCCGAGATCAATCTGGCCTCCGACCGGGATGACCCGAATGCCCCCACCTATGCCTCGTTCGGCACGGTCTCCAACACCTCGGCAGGGGCCAAGAGCCGGCCCGACAAGAGCAAAGGCGGCTATGCCACAGAGCGCATAAACCGAGCCGGTGCGGTCAGCGATGATCCGTCGAAGGCCAAACTGCCCGAAGCCAAGGTCGCATATTTCGAGAAGTCCACCGGCCACAACGTGCCTAAAGTCTTCTGGGATTACCTGAACAGCACCGGCCCGGTGCGCCTGGGAGTCGCCAACGCCAACAAGCCGGTGCTCGACCCCTGGGTGTTCGCGATGGGCCTGCCGATCTCCGACGCTTATTGGGCGACCGTGAAGATCGAGGGCAAGACCCAGGAGGTGCTTATCCAGGCATTCGAGCGGCGAGCGCTCACTTATGTGCCGTCGTTGGCCCCGGCATGGCGAGTGCAGATGGGCAACATCGGCGCACACTATTTTGAGTGGCGCTATGGCGCGGACGGCATAGGCCCTCAGAAGCAGGCAAGCGCCGCGCCGGGCAGCCCGGTCTACCTGGAGATACCGACGATGGGTGTGGTCTCCAGAGTAGAGAACGTGGGTGTGGACAAAGAAAATAACATGGATGTTCCCAAAGAGGCGATGAACGTGGGTTGGTTCAAGCCGGGCACGGTCCCCGGGGCGGTCGGCAGCGCCGTGATGGACGGCCACCTCAACTGGTACGGCGTGCCGCAGGCGGTGTTTTTCAACCTCGACAAGCTCACCCCAGGCTCGCGCGTGTATGTGCGCGACGACAAAGGGCGCGACCGGGCGTTCGTAGTCACCAAGCAGCAGGTATGCACCTTCGACAAATGTCCCCTCATGGACATCTTCGGCCCCGCCTCAAACTCTCGCCTCAACTTGATCACCTGTGCAGGCACGTTCGACCGCAGCCGGCAGAACTACGATAAGCGTATGGTGGTGTACACCGAACTGGTTCCTTAGCGCTCTCGGCGCACTCTGCGCCTCGGCGGTGAATTGAAACCGGCGCAAGTCGGCATCTCACTACGGGCACACAAAGCTGTGTGCCCTTTGTCTTTACAGGAGCAGGAGGGGAAATGGAGCGTCAGAAGATCAGCAGCGGCACGTCCTGGGAGCCTATCGTCGGCTACTCAAGGGCGGTGCGGGTTGGCCCATTCGTGCATGTGGCCGGGACCACAGCCACAGACGACAGCGGCGGCGTGGTAGGGGTGGGCGACCCATATGCCCAGGCCGTACAAACGCTGCACAACATCCGCCGCGCCCTTGAGAAGGCCGGCGCCACCCTGGAGGATGTGGTGCGTACCCGCATCTACGTGACCGACATCACGCGCTGGGAAGAAGTGGGGAGGGCGCACGGCGAGTTCTTCCGCGATGTGCGCCCGGCGACCAGCATGGTGGAGGTAAGCCGGCTCATTTCGCCCGAAATGCTGGTGGAAATAGAGGCAGATGCGGTGATTGCGGGCAAGAATATACAAATTACCCGGTAATTACCCATATCATGCAGCAGATAGAGGTCTAATCGTACCGCCAAGACGCCAAGTACGCTAACAATGATTATCGTAATGTCACCCTATCAGATGTCAGTTGCCGGCTTTTCTCGTTAGCTGATAGATGAACACATACAGGTATATGTCCCCTGATTGCTGGTCCCATACCTCATAAACTTGATCTTGGCGGGTACTTGGCGCATGAGCGTAGTGAACTCTACGTCTTGGCGGTTTCGTCCCAAGTTCCATTGAGATGTGGGTAATCACCAGTTCTTTACCGATTGACACCCACGCATACATGGCTTATAATTGTCCCGCAGAGGCAGGACGGTAACACTTATCCGAGGGGGCAATAGCTGATGTCTAAGCATCTCATTTCTGGTCACATTCGTAACCACATCAAGCTGATGGCGCGTGTAATGCTCTTCCTTGCGCTCGTGGGGACGCTTGCCCCGATAGATGTTGCCGTGCGTGCTCAGGACGCTAGCCATACCTTCCCTGAAACAGGCAAGACGGTTGCAGGGAGATTCCTAGGGTACTGGAATACACATGGCGCACTAGCTCAGCAAGGATTTCCTATAAGTCAAGAAATGCAGGAAAAATCCGATCTCGATGGAAAAACATATACTACTCAGTACTTTGAAAGAGCGGTTTTCGAGTATCATCCAGAAAATAAGCCTCCAAATGATGTTCTTTTGTCACAACTGGGAACATTTCAACTAAGACAACGATATCCTAATCCTAACCAATTGCCGGCTCAGCAGCCAAATAATGAGCCTGGTTCAGTGTTAGTTCCAGAAACAGGAAAACGAATGGGTGGAAAGTTTAAAGAGTACTGGGAAGCGCATGGTGGCTTAGCTCAGCAAGGATTTCCAATCAGTGAAGAAATGAAAGAAAAAAATCCTACAGATGGAAAAGACTACTTAGTGCAGTATTTTGAAAGATCGGTTATGGAAATTCATCCTGAATATGCGGGCACACCAAATGAAGTACTTCTTTCATTACTCGGAAATTTCCAGTACAAAGAAAAATACAATCCCGATGGTACTCCAAAAGTGAGTGCGACCGCAACAGCAGTGGCTACAGCTACTCCAAGAGCTACAAGCACACCAGAAGCTACAGCAACGCCTGAAGCACTACAAAGTAATCATTATGATTCTTTAGTTCCTGGATATAAAGGAACAGAATTAATTGGCTATAATGGGAGTCAAACTCTTCATTTCAAAAACGATGATAAAAACCGGGTTTTCTTTTCTTCTTTTGACACTGTCAGAAAAGCACAAGGAAGTGATCCAGACAAACTAATAATTCCCATCGCAGTTGGTGGCTATGATGGAACAAATGCACGTACTACGAATATAGGAATGGCAGAAGGACCATTCAATGCCGGACAAGACATAGTTTTTAGAATCTCACACAGTGTCGACGGTTTTAGTAGCACACCAATTAACGATGAAAGAATACTCTATAGTGGATTGATTCATGAAACCGGGGATCTTCATCCTTACTATTATAAACTTAATAAAGCAAGTGGACAGCTTGAGATGGGTATAATAGCAGTTGATGGTAAAATCGCAAGTGGGGCTTCTTATTCTGACATGATGGCAAGTATAATCAATAACATTGGTTATATTCGAGATTCAGCTGGCCATCCAGACTTGATTAGATGGAGAACTGAAAATTCAGGTGGGAATAGAGACAATCAAATAGTCCCTTATTCATTATTTGATACTTACAATAGCCAAACCCATACCGACGATAGTGTATATATTTGGAAGTAATTGTTATTCTTGACTCTCCAGAACTATTTCCTTATACTCTACGTATGCAACGAGTTTATATTATTGTATTAGCTGGAATAATATTGGTCGAGGTATTCGCTTCTGGCTATTTTCTTTTTATCATTAAATCTAAGTCTCCTTCCGCTTCAAATAAACCACAGATCAATACTGACAATATTTCAAGAAGTACAGTTGTAGTATCTGATATTAGACAAAAAAAATAAGCTTAACTAACAAATCGTTTCTATATAAAAAATTGTTAGATCTTAGATTCTGGGAAACTAATGCTATTTATATATCTTCATCACCATGCCTTCCTTTCACAGCAGGGCCAAAGATGTAGGTAATTACCAGAAATTACGTATTGACAATAAAGGGCAGAGGATGTACTATATTGTACGGTTGGCTAATTGCCAATCACGGACTTGCGTCATCCACATAGGAATGCGCCCCCTCGATTTTGCTGTTCTGGGCGTTTCGCAGGTCGTTCTTTAGACACACCACGCCCGATAAAGGAGCCTCTAGTCTGCCTCTGCTGGTTGCCCCCGATGCGCCTTCCTCGACACCTACCGTTAACTTTCTCATCTCACCTATCTACGACATGCTCATCTCGATCAGTACGATGAGCCACCCAAGCGAGCGGCACGACGCCTGGGCCTCGGAGATAAAGCGCGACCTGTCGCCCCAGATGCGCGAGGAGGCCGACTATTTCAACAGCCTCTTTGAGAACCGCCTGGTGGAGCTTGCCGTGGACTATCCCGATCACGGCGATGTGGAGGGCTTCTTCCGCTACTTGGAGGGGATGGCCCCGGAAGACTTTGTTTTTTACGCAACCGGGCGGGTGATTTCGCCCGGCGACATCGCTACGATGGCCTCGCACCCCCTCAGGCTGCTGGCGGCCTTGCTCAAGCAGTATGGCGGCGAGCACCGGATACATGACCAGGGTTGGCGGCAGGCGCTACAACTGCTCGCCACCGAAGCCGACACGATACGCACTCGCCTGTTGCGCCTGCTACGCACCTATTGGCAGCAGAGCTACCGCCACCAGTTGGCGCGCCTTCAACCGGCCTGGGAAGAAAGCGTGCGCGAGCGCACTCAGTCGCTCGGCCCCGATAGGTTGACCGCTGTGCAGGAGCGTTTCCTTGCCAACCGCACCTTGCCCGGCGAGTTCCCTGAAGGCTACCCTTTCGAGAAGGTGCTGCTGGTTCCTTCGCTTTTCCTCAACATGTCCTCTATGACCCTGTACGGCTACGGTCAGATGGTGATCATCTACGATGCGCTTACATCAGACGAGCACCGCAACGCCATGGCCCATGTTCAGAGGCGTATCGTGGCGGTGGCCCGCGCTCTGGACGATCCTACGCGCATGACAATCCTGCGCGCCATCGCCAAAGACAAAGAGTACTACGGCTCGCGCCTGGCGGCCAAGTGCGGCATCACCCCTTCGTCCATCTCCCGCCACATGCGCGTGCTGCGCGATGCCGGGCTGATCAACGAAATCAGCCAGGACAACCGGGTGATGTACGAACTGAAGCAGGACGCCCTGGAGAAGTTCTGCGAGGACTTGCACGAGTATTTGTAAGGTCACAGCCTACAGCAGGGCAAGGTCTATAAGTTAGGAAAGCTACTGAGTCCAGGCGCTAGACTCAGTAGCTTTTTATCTTGCGTGCCGGCGCAATCCACTATATGATGGGCCTATAGGCCGTACAGTAACGGAGCAGAGAACAGAGGTATGTAGTATGACTCGCAGCAAACCGCTAGTATCACAATCGCGAAGGTATCTCGTTGCCACAGTAGCGCAAGCCAAAGAAATCACTATGGATTGGCTGACGGAAATCGAGTTGAGCCAGGTGGTCACCCTGGGACTGCCCGAAATAGACGACCGTTACCATGTTTGGCGGGTGCCTTTGTGTAGTGCAACAAGTGGAATGAGAGTAGGTGAGGCTGTAATTGACGCCTACACTACTGCTATCCTACACCAAAAAACCAGCAGCCCCCAGATGTTGGAAGCTCGACTGCTGAAGAAAGATGAAGTTCGCACTTCAAAGAAGCAACGACCTACAAAAGAATATCCCATCTCACCTCTAAGAAACACTGTTGGCTTGGGAGACTGCGTAGAACTGGTTGATGAAATGCCTGCTGCTTCTGTTGATTTAGTCTTTACGTCCCCTCCCTACTTCAATGCTCGTCCAGAGTACAGCGAGTATGAAGAGTATGATCAGTATCTCTTCAAGATGCGGCAGGTCATAAAGCGGGTGCATAGAGTTCTGAATGAAGGCCGATTCTTTGTGATGAATACTGCTCCGGTGCTAATTCGGCGCGCTAGCCGGAGTCAATCTTCACGGCGAATCGCGGTGCCGTTTGATCTTCACCGCATATTTGTTGAAGAAGGGTTCGATTTTATTGACGACATAATCTGGGTCAAGCCTGAAGGCGCAGGTTGGGCTACCGGTCGGGGCCGAAGGTTCGCAGCCGATAGAAATCCTTTGCAATACAAGGCAGTACCGGTTACGGAATATGTGCTGGTCTACCGGAAAAAGAGTGATACGCTAATTGACTGGCATATCCGCAATCACCCCGACAAGAAGATCATTGAGGCATCGAAAGTGCAAGACGATTACGAGCGCACAAATATATGGCGCATCCAACCTGCAACTAACTCTAAGCACCCGGCGGCTTTCCCTCTGGAGCTTGCTGAAAAAGTAATAAAATACTACTCTTTCCAGGGCGATGTAGTGCTGGACCCATTTGCAGGATCGGGTACTGTAGGGGCCGCTGCTTCTCGGTTGGATAGACGCTTTGTCTTGTTTGACATCAACCCGAGCTATCTGGAGATCATCCGGCAGTCTGTTCCAGCGTGGTTAGGCAGAGCTGCCAATAACATCCTCTGGGTCAACTGCGAACCTGCCCCTCCCGTGCTTACACTCTTTGAAAGAGAAGAACAATACGATGCCGGATAATGTGGGGGAGAACAAGCCCACAGTTAGCAATTTGTTCCCCAAGAGCAGCCGCGTCTTATTAACGGGAAGCGGCAAGCAATTCATAGAGCGCATCGGTATTGACGCTGCTAAACGTGCTGTTCTAAGCGTCATGGTTGGCGAAAATCTTCGGACCCAAACCGAACCTCTTACACGTCAGAGGGTTGCTCAAATTAGCGGGGCGCTCATTACCCTTTTCGTCAGAGGAGCCTTAGCAGTAGAGGACTTTACCGATCAGCTTTCCAGTCTGGCAATTGAACAGATCGAAGTCTCCAAAAAGAGTGATACCGCCGCCATTTGGCCTGCTCAGTGGCTGATCGGTCTCACCGGCAAATCGGTACAGAACGTACTGCGAAGTGACCCTGAGAAGATAAAAGAATACGTCAAAGATTTCGAGGCGGCTATAGAGCTAGCCTCAGAAAAGTGCCGTGCAGACATGGGCGATTTGACGATGACCCTTGGCTTTGCCGAGGATGAGGAAGGCCGGCGTGTCCAACTGGACTGGAAAGATATTATGCGCCTAACAACAGCTATAGGGAGCCAAACTCTTACTATTCGAGGTTCGGATAAGTCTCTATATGGCAAGCTCTTTGAAAGGTTGATACTTGGATCTGTTCTCACAATATTAGGCTTCCGCAGGGTCAATCCAAACGCTCCCTCTAGAGAGCCGGGAGACTTTTGGTTGTCCGACTCGTCTGACGTGCGTGAAAGTGATGCAACGCTCTTGTTCAAGATGGGACGATTAGCAAGGTTCGATATAGGCTTTATAGGCCCCGGCAACTCGGAAATCTCAAAGGACAAGCTATCGCGTTATGCTCAGGAGGTAAAAAGAGAGGGTGACAAGTATAGCTCTACTACGTTCGTCATAGTAGATAGGCTACCTGGAACGGGCAAAACGAGGCAGGCTGCCGAGCAGATCGGTGCGGAAATAATACAGATGAGTATGCGGTGCTGGCCTCAAGACCTGGCAAGAGGGCTTGAAAGACGGTTTGGCTTCTCCCATGAACTTGTAGATATGCCTGGTGAAGAGATTAAGGGCTATTTAGCGCGTGAGATTGAAGAGATTCCTATACAAGATTTCTTGATCGGGGTCTCAACAGAGGATGTAGAAGCAGCCTCTCAGTTGCAGAACGTCGAGGAAGAACTGGAGTGGGTGGAGGACTGATGAAAGTTTACTCAGCGTCTTTGTCCGCCACCACAACCAACGCCGCCCCCTGCGCGTTCGAGGCGACGTGCGTGGCTACCCTGAACCCGGCATCCCTCATGCGATCCTCCAGCGCGGCCACCCAACCCAGCTTTTGTGGCCCAGTGGGTACATTGGTGGGAGGCGGGGCATTGGTGCCGCCGCGCTTGTCGCCGTACACCAGGCGGGCGATCCCCTCGAACGCTTTGCCGCTTGCGCCTTTTGGCCTTAGCCACCCCGAAGGCACTACCACCAGCCGCCCGCCGTCGCACAGCACCCTGTGCAACTCGAGCAGTGTGGCCGGCTCGATTATATAGTCGCTTGGGAAGGTGCTCACTACCGAACTGAACGAGCCGGAGGGAAAGGGTAGCGCCTGTGCGCGGGCGCGGCAAGCCTTGAAGGGTGGCAGGCCCAACTTGCGGGCTTTGCGGGTGGCCTGCCGGAGCATCTGCGGCGAGAGGTCTACGCCCCACACATCGTAACCTGCCCGGCGCAGGTCTATTTGCAGGTTGCCCGTGCCCATGCCCACTTCCAGGATGCGCCTGCCCTGCAAGTAGCTTATGGCGGCTCGCTGCCAGACGCGCCATTGGCCCACGAAGAAGGTCCGGCTCACCCAATCGTAGAGCGGGGCAAAGGGGCCGTATAGCGCCTCGAAAGCGCGCTTTCGCAGCCGAGCGCGCAGCAAGTCGGCGCGGCTGCGCCCTGTGGCCTGGTTCACCGATAGCTTGCCGGTCATGGTAACATTGTATCATCCCCAGAGAACCGAGAGGAGACCGGCCCCGTATGCCCCTTTTATCCATAGGCTTATCCAGCCGAAGCCTGGGCTACTTCAACTATCTCAACCAAGCGCTCGCGCAGCCGCCCGGCTCGTGGCAGGGCTTTTACGACCCCCAAAGCCCCTCGATGAACTTTGCCTTGCGCTACCAGCTTGCTTTCGCTTCCTATGCCGTAGCCGCGATGTCGCAGCGAACGCCCGCCTACCGCACTCCCTACGTGGAGGCGCTCCAGGGTGGGCTGGAAAAGATGCTGGACGTGGCGGCCTGGGGCTACTGGCGCGGCGTGGAGGCATCTCAGGGCAACCTTGCCGGCACAGGCCACGTGGCTGTGCTGCTCGCTCCGCACCAACAGACGGCCTCCGGACCTCCCTCCGACCCTATAGCCCAGGACAACCTGCAATACTCCGGCCACCTGAGCACGATGCTGGGCCTCTACGAAAAGGTGTCGGGCGATCACACCTACGACCAGCCGTTCACCCTGCACGACCCGCAAAGCGGAGTGAGCTACACCTACACCCACAGCCAGGTAGCGGGCCGCATCTACGCTCAAATGCGCGAGAACCCCTTTGGCGGGGTGTGCTGCGAGCGTGGGATGGCCTATGTGCCTTGCAACAACTACTCGCTCGCCTCCAACATCTTGCACGATAGGTTGCACGGAACTCGGTTCAGCAGGGCCAACGGCAGGTGGCTCAAGACGGTGCGCGACAAGATGGCGCTGCGTGGGCCTGCCGTGCGTGGCGTGTTCGGGGCAACCTACATGACCGATCTGCACATGGCAGCGCCGGTCGCATTCAACTTCACCGATGCCTGGGGGCTGGCCTTCTTGCTGCCGTTCAGCCGCCCTCTGGTGCGTAAGATGTACGGCAGATTCAAGAAGAAGATCGCCCGTGAGGAGGGCGGCGCATACGTGGACTCGTCGCCCCTAAGCGAACGGTTGGAGATAAGTGATGTGCCGCTCAACACCGGCTTCGGGCTGATCCTGGCCAAGGGTGTGGGCGACGAAAAGCAGGCAAGCGCACTCCTCAGCTACGCCGCCGGTCGGTTCGATGCGGGCTGGTTGGGCAGCCGGTATTTCTTCAGGGGCGCGCCTCGCACGCTCCACTCCACTGCCCTGTACGCTCTGGCCGAGTGCATGGAGCCGGGTGGGGAAGGCTTCTCACGCCTGTTCAACGGCCCTATTGACCACGCCGCCGGCCCAACGTTGGAGACCGTAGAGGAGCCTATAGGACGGGTAGGGGTGTTTCAGGCCGAATACGACGCGGATAGGCGCACTCTCCACATCGGGCTGCGGCAAGTAGGCGATTCCGCCGAACTTCGCGGCGCATCTCCCTCTCAGGTTGCCCTCACGCTGGGCAATATAACTGCTCCTGCGCTTGTAGAAGTGAACGGCGTCTCTCTCGGCATGGCCGGCTATACCGGAGGTGAGGACGACAGTTTGCGGTTTGAGGTGAGCGTGCCTCCTGTGGGCGATGTCTATTGCAGGATCAGGCTGGAAGGGCGGGGAAGTTGAGGGCGCGCAGTGGATAGAAACCCGATGGATGGCTGGGTGATGCTCGTTTGCAATCCGGTGGCGGGGTCAGGGCGAGGGCCGGCTCTGCTGGCACTCCTCAAGCGCCGTCTGGAAGCGGCGGGCGTGCAATACGCTGCTGAGACGACCCGAAGGAGGGGTGATGCCGCTCGGCTGGCCCGCTCGGCTGTGCAAATGGGTTGCAGCGCGGTGGTGGCTATCGGGGGCGACGGCACTTTCTTCGAGGTAGTCAATGGTGTGACGGACCACGCACCCGCTTCGCTCATCCCAGGCAGGCAGGGCGTGAGCAGCGTGGCAGTCGGCTTGTTGCAGGCAGGGCGGGGCAGCGATTTCGGGCGGTCTGCCGGTATTCCCTCCGATGCAGTGGCTGCATGCGAACGGATACTGGCGGGGCGCACCCAAACCATAGACCTGGGGCACGTTACCTACACTACGACGGCAGGCGACCGGCAGTCGCGCTACTTCGCCAACGCCGCCGGCTTAGGCTTCGATGCCGAGGTAACGCTGCGGGCCAACGCTGCGCCCCGCGTCATGGGCGGTACGGTTCCCTACTTGAGCAGCCTGCTCGCCACTCTTATTGCGTACCGTAACAAGCTCGCCGGTATACGCCTGGACGGGGGCGAGGAACAGCGTGGGCGCATCAACAGCATTGTAGTAGCCAACGGCCAGTACTTCGGCGGCGGCATGAAGATCGCCCCTGAAGCGCACCTCTCGGATGGCGCGCTCGACATCGTTGTGCTGGGCGCTATGAGTAAGCTCGACCTGGTGCGTAACGTACCCCGCGTGTATGACGGCAGCCATGTCACCCACCCCAAAGTAAGAACAATGCGGGGCTGCGAAGTCAGCGTAACCTCTCCCGACCGCCTGCTCCTCCAGGCCGACGGAGAAGTGCTGGGCACGGCCCCTGCCCTGTTCAGCATCGTGCCTGGCGCGCTCAGGTTGCTGGTGTAAGATTTGACACGCCCAAACAGCCGGGCCTATAATGGCAGGCAGAGCACTATACCGGCTGCGAGAAGTTATTGCCCTATCGCATACTCACAATAGCACCCACATCCTTCTTCTCGGACTACGGAGCGCACGTGCGTATCCTGGAAGAAACAAAGCACCTCCAGGCTCGCGGGCACACCGTCGTTCTCTGCACCTATCATACCGGCAAGGATGTCGAGGGCGTGGACATACGCCGCTCGGTTGACGTGCCCTGGAAGCAGGGCGTAATGGTAGGGTCGTCGCGGCACAAGCTCTACTTCGATGTGGCCCTGGCGGCGACGGTGCATCGGGTCGCGCTGCGCTTCAAGCCCGATATCGTGCATGCCCACCTGCACGAAGGCGCGCTGCTGGGGTGGACGCTGCGCCAACTACACAAGCTGCCTCTTGTGTTCGACTACCAGGGCAGCTTGCTGGCCGAGATGATAGACCACCGATTTGTGCGCCGTTCCTCGCCGCTTGTGCCGCTCCTGCGCCTGCTGGAAAGGCGCATAGACGGGGCCGCCGATGCAGTGATCACCTCGTCCCACAACGCCGAGCGCAACCTGCGCGCCTTGACCCGTGATTACTCAAGCCGTATCTCCAGCATGCCAGATGCGGTAAACACCGCCGTATTCGCCCCGCCCACCAACAGCATGGAACACGGCGCAGCGCTCGCATTGAAGCACTCGCTAGGCATCCCCACTGAGCGGCGGGTGGTGGCTTATCTGGGCCTGCTGGCTCCCTACCAGGGAACCGACAAGCTGCTGGAGGCCGCTTCCATCATCAAGAACGAGTGGGGCAGAGACGATGTGCATTCCCTGGTCATGGGCTTCCCCGGGGTGGACAGCTATCGCGACCAGGCCGCCAGGCTCGGCCTCAATGACCATGTGAGCTTTCCGGGGCGTATACCGTACCGCGACGCACCGCGCTGGCTGGCGGTGGGCGACGTGGCGGCGGCTCCCAAGCTGTCGGCCACAGAGGGCGCAGGTAAGATAGGCAACTACATGGCTATGGCTATGCCGGTGGTGGCGTTCGACACCCCGGTGAGCCGTGAGTACCTGGGCGAGTTGGGAGTGTACGCCGAACGGGGCAACTCTCGCGACCTGGCCGCAAAGCTGCTCATCGTCCTGGACGACCCCGAACGTTACCGCTCGGTTGGCCGCCGGCTGCGTAAGCAGGCGGTAAACGCACTTTCCTGGAGCAGCGCCACTGCCCACATCGAAGCCGTGTACAGCCAGGCCCTGGCGCGGCGAACGGGCAGGCCGCAAGCGGAACCGTCCGGGCGGCAGAGCAGACAGGCCCATGAAGTCCCATGAAGTGTAATAGGCGAGGTTTAGCATGAGCAAACAGCAGAGGCCGGCGCAACCCGGCGGGGCGCGGGGCTGGCGAGCGCTGGTGAAGCCGTATGCGGTGGGGGCGATCAGCCGGTTCTGGCTGTCGTGGTATAGGCTTAAATACGGCAAGCGCGTCTACTTCGGGGCGAACTTTATTACCAACGGCAAGTTGGTGGTCAAAGGGCCGGGCAAGGTGATCTTCGGCGACGACGTAAACGCCTGGTGTAACGCCGAGAAGAACGTTCTCATCACGTATCGGCCCGAAGCCCGCATCATCATTGGGGATGAAGTGCGCCTGAACGGGGCGGGTATCATGGCCCACACCACCATAGAGATAGGCGCTCGCTCCAACGTCGGCTCGGTAATCATGTTGGACTCCGATTTCCACCCCCTGGACCCGCGCCTGCGCCGCGACCCTAGCGCGCCCTTCGCCAGCGCGCCGGTAATAGTGGGCCGCAACGTTTGGGTGGGCGGCCAAACGGCTCTCCTCAAGGGAGTAACGGTGGGTGAAAACTCGGTAATCGGCTTCCGCGCCGTCGTCACGAATAGCGTGCCGGCCAACACGGTGGTCGCCGGCAACCCTGCGCGCGTGGTGAAGCGCCTGGACTAGGGGTTGATGAGTGTTCAGCTTTGGGGTATGAGCGTAATGAATTGGCGCATAGCCAAGAAGGGGGCGATGTCGTGGAGGCCCGTACACGGAGCCTCCAACCCAGGTGTGAGCTCTTACCGAACCCCTACGGGTTAGCCGCCGCACGCTGGTATGGTTTATACTAAGGGCACTATTTCCATGCCTTTCAAGAGTGGAGGTTTATTATGCACCCGTCCAAAGAACCCGACGACACCGGCACTATCGAGAGCTTGCTGCACGAGGAGCGGTTATACCCGCCCCCGGCCGGCTTTGTAGCCCAGGCCAACATCTCCGACCCCGCTGTGTACGCCCGCGCCGAGGCCGATCCTGTTGCCTTCTGGCGCGAAATGGCCGGCGTGGTCGAGTGGTTCAAGCAGCCTACCGAGACTTTACAGTGGAAACCGCCATTCGCTAAATGGTACGCCGACGGCGTGCTGAACGCCTGCTATAACTGCGTGGACCGCCACCTCGCTGCACGCGGGGACAAGCCCGCCCTCGTGTGGGAAGGCGAGCCGGGCGATACCCTCACGCTGACCTACCGAGAGCTTTATCGAGAAGTGAACCGCGTCAGCAAGATGTTGCGCGACCTCGGCGTCGGCAAGGGCGACCGAGTTGCTATTTACATGCCGATGATCCCGGAAGCGGTGGTGGCGATGCTGGCATGCGCTCGCCTGGGCGCGCCTCACACGGTGGTGTTCGGCGGCTTTTCCCCCGAAGCGTTGCGCGACCGTATACAGGACGCTCAGGCCAAGTTGGTGATTACGGCGGACGGGGGCTACCGTCGCGGCGGCGTTGTGCCTCTCAAAGCCAACACCGATGCCGCCCTCGATGCCCCCGACCTGCCTGTGGAGCGGGTATTGGTAGTAAAGCGTGTCGGCGAGCGTGCAGACGTTCAGATGAAGGAGGAACGCGACGTTTGGTGGCATGAGGCGCTGGCCTCTGTGCCCGAAGATGCCATAGTGGAGCCGGAGCAGGTGGAGGCCGAGCACCCTCTCTACATCCTCTATACATCGGGCACCACAGGCAAGCCGAAGGGAGTGCTCCACACAACCGGCGGCTATATGGTGGGCACGACGCTTACCTCCAAGTGGGTGTTCGACCTTAAGGAGGAGGATGTTTACTGGTGTACCGCCGACGTGGGCTGGGTGACGGGGCACTCGTACCTGACATATGGGCCGCTCTCCAACGGCGTAACCGCCTTCATGTACGAGGGCACACCCGACTACCCCGACAAAGACCGCTTCTGGCAGATGGTGGACCGGCACGGGGTGACTATACTGTACACCGCGCCCACCGCTATCCGCACTTTCATGCGCTGGGGCGCCGAGTATGTCGAGCGGGCCGACCTGTCGTCGCTGAGGTTGCTCGGCACGGTGGGCGAGCCTATCAACCCTGAAGCCTGGATTTGGTACTACAAGCACGTCGGCAAAGAGCGCTGCCCCGTTGTGGACACCTGGTGGCAGACCGAGACGGGGGCCATTATGATTACCCCTCTGCCCGGCATCGTGCCCACCAAGCCCGGCAGCGCCACGCGCCCCTTCCCCGGCATCGCCGCGCGCATAGTAGACGAGAAGGGCAATCCAGTTCCTCCCGGCGCGGCGGGCGGCTTGCTGGTAATCGAGCAGCCCTGGCCTTCGATGCTCCGCACGATCTGGGGCGACGACCAGCGCTACATCGAACAGTACTGGGGCCACTTTGGTGAGGCGCACGATACCTACTTCACCGGCGACGGCGCGCACCAGGATAGCGACGATTATTTCTGGCTGATGGGCCGGGTGGACGACGTGCTCAACGTAGCAGGCCATCGCCTGGGCACGATGGAGTTGGAGAGCGCCCTGGTGAGCCACCCCTCGGTGGCCGAGGCCGCTGTGGTGGGCGTGTCCCACGAAGTGAAGGGGCAGGGCGTGGTGGCCTTCGTCACTCCCCGTTCGGGCGTAGCGGGCAGCCCCGCGCTGGTGGAGGAGTTGAGAGGCCATGTGGCCGAAAAGATCGGCCCTATCGCCAAACCCGACCGTATCTACTTCACCTCGGAACTGCCCAAGACCCGCTCGGCCAAGATCATGCGCCGCCTCCTGCGCGACATCGCCGAGGGCCGCGTGCTGGGCGACACCACCACCCTGGCCGACCCTGGGGTAATGGCCGAGATTAAAAAGCAGTATGAGGAAGACTAACGGCGTGATCCGGCATGCCTGAACGCACCTCGGTTAAAACAATTCTGGTGAACGGCACGGAGCTTCACTACGTGGAGCGGGGCAAGGGCGTGCCGGTGGTGTTCGTACACGGCGGGCTGGGCGATTTTCGCACCTGGTTGCCGCAGGTGGAGCGCTTCGGCGCCCACTACCGTGTCGTCTCCTACAGCCGCCGCGCCCACTACCCTAACGCCTGGCCCGACGGCTACGAGGCAGCTATGGCCGTCCACGTGTCCGACCTGGCCGCGCTCATACGCGAGCTTGACCTGGGCCGCACGCACCTGGTCGGCAACTCCTACGGCTCGTACATAGCGCTCGTGCTGGCGCTGCGCCACCCGGAGATGGTGCGCTCGCTGGTGCTGGCCGAGCCTCCCTTGCATCCCTTGTTGAAGAGCTTACCGGGGGGCGAGGCGATGCTGGCCGGCTTTATGGAGGCGGCCTGGGAACCGGCGGGGCGCGCTTTCCTGGAAGGCGACATGGAGGGTGGGGTGCGCCTGTTCATGGAAGGGGCAGTAGGCGAGGGCGCATGGGAAAAGCTGCCGCCCCGCGCCCGCAACGGCGTGATGAAGGACGCACCAGAACTGGCCGTAGCTACGCAGACCTCCTTCGAGCGGCACATGCTCCCCATCACCTGCGACGAACTGAGGTGGATCGAGGCCCCAACCCTCCTGCTGCGAGGCGAGAACAGCCCCCCTATGTACCGTCTCATCAACGACGAAGTGGCCCGGTGCATACCCCAAGCCACCCAAGCCCTCATCCCCGATGCCGCCCATGTGCTGCATACGCAAAACCCTGAGCGGCATGACAGCATAGTACTCGATTGGCTGGCGCAGCGTTAGAGGGAAAGCCGGCGAGACAAGCGGCGCAGGCAAACGGCAGTTCAGTCGGCAGGCAGACCACCGGCCGGCAGCCAGGCATGTAGGAAGCGGCGTTCGTCTTCGCTGCTTTGCACAACTCCGTCCAGCAGCGCATCGCGCAGGGCCGACATGGCCCTTCCGTAGACCGGCCCCGGTTCGATGCCTAAACTGTGCAGGTAGTCGCCCTTCAACTGTGGCTTCACATGCCGCAGGGTCGTCAGATAGAGTGTAAGGCGCTGGTGGGCCAGGGGACTTTGCTCCGCAGTCGCCAGTCGCCCGTAGGCCGCTATCGCCTCGATGTCGAGGCCGTGCAACAGCCGGTATATCTCGGACGGCTGCATCTCGCCCTCGCCCAGCCGAGGTAGGATTTGCGCCAGTTGAGCGGCATCGCGCATCAGCCTGACGGCGTTGGCTTGCAAGTGCAGCCGGCGCGCCAGAGCTTCGGCTCCCTGGGGATCGCCGGCATAGTCGGCGGCGATGGCGGCCAGGCATGTGTTGCGGCGCTGCTGAGGGCTCAGGTCGGGCTGCTCTAGCTCTAATGGGCGCACATCCTCCGGCCTGCGCTTCCAGGCCAACTCCGGGTCTACTGCCGCCAACGCGCCCAGGCCGTCCAGACGGCGCAGCATGGCGCCTGCGTTCGGCTCCTCCATGATGAGCAGCAGTTCCCTCACCGCCCGTTCGGTGGAGATAGTCGCCAACGCACCTTCGCGTACCGCCTGCCTTATCAGATCAAGCGTGCCGTGCTCGACCGTAAAGCCCAGCCGCTCCGACAGCTTGACGGCCCGAAAGATGCGGGTGGGATCGTCGCGGAAGCTGCGGGAGTGCAGCACGCGCACCAGGCGTGCCTCCAGGTCGGCAAGCCCACCGTGCGGATCAACCAGCGAGCCGAACCCGCCCGCGTCTATGGGCACTGCTAGGGCATTGATCGTAAAGTCGCGCCGGGCCAGGTCGTCGGCCAGGGTTCCTGCTTCCACAACAGGGAGCGCACCTGGAAAGGGGTAGGTCTCTTTGCGGGCGGTCACGAAATCCAGGCAGACACCCGCCTCCGCAGAGAGCAGGGTAGCAGTGCCGAACCGCCCCGTCGTTGCCGGCGTCGCCCCGGTTTCCCGGGCCGTCAATTCGGCCAGAGCTACCCCGTCGCCTACCACCGAAACGTCTACATCCTTCTGCTCCAACCCCAGCAACAAATCCCGCACCGACCCGCCCACCAGAAAGCACCTCCACCCCCGCTCGCGGGCCTTTCTATGCGCCGCCGCCAGGAGCGGCAGGATGCCGGGCGGCATGGAGGACAGCCGGAGGGGTCGCAAGGGGTGTGGAGGGGGGAGGGTCATGGTAGATCGGGCAGGAGGGGCTTTCCCTAGGCGCTCTGCACTGCGGCGCTTATAGCCTCTATCAACCGGCTGTTTTCTTCCACCGTGTTGTAGAAGTAGGGCGAGATACGAACTGCTCCGGGGCGGGAGTCTACGATGATGCCCTGAGCGGCGAGGGCGGCCACTATCGGCTTGGGGTCGTCGAAGTCGAGCAACACAATACAGGTGCGCTGTTCGGGCGTTGGAGCCACGCGGGGTTTGAAGCCTGCCTCAACAGCCCGCTCGATAAGGTCCTCGGTGAGAAAGATGTCGCGCTCGCGGATGCGCTCCGGCCCTATCTCATTGATGATGGAGCAGCCACCCAGGGCGGCATACACGGCGGCCATGCTGGGCGTGCCCATCTCATAGCGAGCGGCTTCGTCCCTGAACTGTAGGGAGGAGATGTTGAAGTCGAACATATCGCTCATGCCCCACCAGCCGGCGCTTGTCGGCTCGTGCCTGACGGCTTCGGGGGAGGCGTACAGGAAAGTAATGCCGGGGCCGCCCAGCAGCCACTTGAGGCTGCCCGACGTATAGAAGTCCACCCCCAGATCGCCCACGTCGGTGGGTAGCTGGCCTGTGCCCTGGTAGGCGTCAACCAGTATGAGCGCGCCGCGTTCGTGGGCCATCTGCGCCAGCCTCTTGATGTCCTGTATCGCACCGCTCGTGAAATAGACGTGGGAGGTCGCCACCAGCGCCGTATTGTCGTCAATAGCGGCCTCGAACAGGTCGAGGGGCACGGTCACGCGGTCGGGGCTGCGAACAAACTCCACCTCTACTCCCAGCCGGCGTTTGGCGAGGGCGGCGTGCCCCAGAGTAGGGAAATCAAGGTCGGCCATGACCACTTTGTTGCGCCTGGTGTAGTCCAACGCGCCGGCCACGCTCGACATCGCCACTGAGATGGATGGGGTGAGGGCGATTCGGTCCGGGGTAGCGTTGATGGTGCGCCCATACGCCTCGCGCAGTTCGGCCAGTTTATCCACCCACAACTCGTACCAGGCAGAAGCGCCCATCTCGGCCCACAGCCGGAGGAACTCCCCTACCCCGGCGATGGACCTCTGCGAGAGCGCTCCTAAAGAGCAGGTATTGAGGAAGGTTTTTTTGCTGAGAATAGGGAACTCGTCCCGGTAGCGGAGCAAGTCGCGGTGCGGTTCGAGGTCCCTTGTTTGCCGGCCGGCTATTTGCATGGTAAGTACCCCCTGCTGGATTGGGATCTGTACTCTACTATAACATCAGGCCCTATGCAGCGCAATAAAGGAATGCAGGTGAATGTTTAGACTTGCAGTGCAAGGCACGACACTTTTTTATCCCGACTGCCATGTTGGCGTACTGATTCTTCAGTTCTTGGGCTGTGCCCAATTCAGGCTCCTCTGAAAATAGAGAGTACGAAGGGTAGGGGCACGGCGCGCCGTGCCCCTACGGACGCGCACATTTTCATTGTCGATTGTGGCATGAGGGCCATGATTACTCAGAATGACAAAGAGTAGTAAACCCTCAGTCCCCAGCACGGCAGCATACGTAGCTTGCGATGTGGGTAATCACCAGACCTGGGTAAGTGTTCACACTTGGGGTGCAGGGGAGCATCCCCTGACGGGGTTACGGGGGTGTCCCCTGTTATTCCCTATCTAAAAACCCCATCCCGCACGCGGGATGGGGCATGGGGTGGGCATCGAGAAGTCGAGATGCCGACTTTCTCCACCTCAAGTCTGAACACTTTTAGGCCTATGTGCCCTTGACGCTCTTACACCTGCCCTTGTACAATGCTCTGTACTTTATCAGTCACAATGCCTTAAAATATAAGTAAGCAAACATGCAGGATTGGAGCGTATGACGATGAACCCGAGTGAACAGCAAAACCCACAATACATGAGCAGCCGCGAGGTGCGCGACCGCTTCATCCGCTTCTTTGTGCAGAACGGCTCTACCCACGTGCCGTCCTCCCCGCTCGTGCCGCAAAACGACCCTACGCTGCTGTTTACTACGGCGGGCATGGTGCAGTTCAAGGATGTGTTCCTCGGCAACGAGACGCGCCCCTACAAGAGGGCCGTGACTTCCCAGCGGTGCATGCGCGCAGGCGGTAAGCACAACGACCTGGAGAACGTCGGCCCCTCGATACGCCACCAGACCTTCTTCGAGATGCTGGGCAACTTCTCCTTCGGCGACTACTTCAAGCGCGAGGCTATCAGGCTGGCCTGGCAACTGCTCACATCACCACAGTCGGAGGGAGGCTTTGGGCTGCCCGCCGACCGCCTCTGGCCTACGATCTACGAGGACGACGACGAGTCGTTCCACCTGTGGCAGGAGGTGGCCGGCGTGCCGGCCCAGCGCATCACCCGCCGGGGAGCCGAAGACAACTTCTGGGCGATGGGCGACACCGGGCCGTGCGGCCCTAATACCGAGATTTACTGGGATTTCTACCCGGAGCGCGGCGACACCTCCAACCCCGCCACCGATGAGGAACGCTTTAATGAGATTTGGAACCTGGTCTTTATGCAGTTCGACCAGCCCGGCGACGGCTCCCTGGTGCCTCTTGAGAAGCCGGGCGTGGACACCGGCATGGGCCTGGAGCGGATGTGCGCTGTGATGCAGGGCGTCCATTCCAACTATCAGACCGACCTCTTTACCCCGATCCTGGAGAAGATCAGGCAGCTAACGGGCCACACCCAGGAGGAGATGGAGCGGCAGATCGTCTCGTATCGCGTGGTGGCCGACCACACTCGCGCCACCACCTTCTTGATAGGCGATGGGGTGCTGCCGGGCAACGAGTGGCGCTCCTACGTGCTGCGCCGGGTGATGCGCCGGGCTATGGTGCATGGCCGCCGCCTGGGGCTTGAGGAGCCGTTCATGCGGCAGGTGGCCGACACTATTATCGAGATGATGGGCGACATCTACCCTGAGATAGGGCAGAGGCGTGATTTCATCCTCAACGCCATCCTCAATGAGGAGGAGAGCTTTGGGCGCACCCTGGCCGCCGGCCTGCACCGCTTCGACCAGGTGGCCGCCGGCCTCGACCTCCAGCCGGGCGACCTTTTCCCCGGCGACGAGATGTTCATGCTGTACGACACCTTCGGCCTGGCTAAAGACCTGATGAAAGATGTAGCTGTGGCTCGCGGCTTCGAGATAGACGAAGAAGGGTACGAGCAAGCGATGTCTAGCCAACGGAGCCGGAGCAAAGCCTCCGGAGCCTTTAAGCAGGGCGAGCGCGAAAATCTTGACATCTACCAGACCGCAGCCGCCAACCAGCCTACCCAATTCCTGGGCTATGACTACTCTATGCTGGGCACACCCGCTAAGGTCCTGGGTATCGTGCTCGATAAGGAGCTTGTGGATGTGGTGGGCGAAGCCCGTGAGGTGGAGGTGGTACTCGACCGCACACCTTTCTACCCCGAAGGCGGCGGTCAGGTGGGCGACCGAGGGGCGCTGCTTTGGGAAGGCGGGCGCATGGAAGTGGCCGACACCCGGCGGCCCGTGGGCGGCGTGATCGTACACAGGGGCACTATCACCGAGGGTACGCTCAGGACGGGAGCCGAGGTGCGCGCCGAGGTTCCCGGCGAGGTGCGCTGGAACACTATGGGCAACCACACCGCCACCCACCTGCTGCACAAAGCCCTACGCGACACGTTGGGCGCACATGTCCACCAGGCCGGTTCGGTGGTCGAGCCGGGCCGCTTGCGTTTCGATTTCACGCACAACAGCGGCCTCACACATGAGCAGTTGGCCAAGATAGAGAAGATCGTCAACCGGCAAATACGCGACGACTCTCCGGTGGAGACCGCCGAGGTAGCCTACCGCGAGGCTGTGGCCCAGGGGGCGATGGCTCTCTTCGGCGAGAAGTACGGCGATGTGGTGCGCCTGGTGCATATCCCCGGCTACGAAAGTAAAGAGTTGTGTGGCGGCACGCACGTGCAGCGCACAGGGCAGATAGGGGCCTTCTTCATCACCTACGAAGGCTCTATCGGCTCAGGCATCCGCCGCATCGAGGCCGTCACCGGCCCCGCCGCTGTGGAGTACGCTCAGGAGCGCCGGGACCTTCTCAGCAGCGTTGCCGCTCGCGTGCAGACCACCCCCATGCGGGTTGAGGAGCAGGTGGTCGCTTTGCAGGAGCAGCTTAAGGAGGCCAACAAGAAGGTAGAGGCGTTGGAGCGCCGCATCGCCAGGGGTGAAACAGGCGACCTGACGCAGCAGGTAAGGGAGATAGCCGGCGTGAAACTGCTCACCGGCAGGACCTCAGTTACCGGCACAGAGGCCCTGAAAGAAGCAGGCGACCACCTGCGCGACAAACTGGGGTCCGGCATAGTGGTGCTTGGAACCATCATCGAGGGCGAACCTAAGCTGGTAGCCCTGGTCACTCCCGACGTAGTGGAGCGGGGCGTGCGCGCAGGCGACATCATCCGAGAGATCGCCCCTACAGTGGGAGGCAGAGGGGGCGGCAATCCCACTTTTGCCCAGGGTGGAGGCAAAGATGCAGGCAAACTGGACGCTGCCCTTGAGCAAGCCGCCGAGGTGGTGGCCGGCAAGTTGGGTTAAAAACAGAGGCAAAAGGTAGCCACTCCCCTGCGACTATCTTTTGCCTCTCTTGTTACTGCCCCGGTGGGGCCACCGCCAATCCATCGTTCGACTGCGAGGCGAATATCGCCAGGAACTTGGCCCAGGGAACCTCGTATTCATACTTGCGGTTGTAGTTGGTGTTGGTCGGGCCTAGCACGTCGCGTATCACCACCGCATCTTTATTAAAGCCCATGACGACGGCGGCGTGGTCGTTGCCCAGCACCGTTTGCCAGGTGCGGCCATCGGGCATGATCCAGGTGGAGGGTCGGCCCGGCTTGAAGTCGGCTGTGACTTTCACCCACACCAGTTCGCCACGCAGCAAAGCCGCCTCTATCCCCTCTCGGCTGTGAACCGGCGTCACCCGGAGGCCATAGTGACGAAACACCTTGCTCATCGCCAGGCCGGTTGAGCGCGCCAGGAAGTTCTCTTTGTAGTCCCCGGAGTAGGCGTTTGTAATATCGCCCCCGTAGATCAGCACGCCGTCTTTAGTCTCTTTGAAGTAAGGCTCAGTACCCTCGGCCAGCCCTATCTGCGCCAACTGGTCGTCGAGCGTAACGTCAATACCGTATGTTTTGAACACCACCCAGGAGGCATCGAACTCGCAGGTGTAGTGGTAGTATTGCTTCTTCTTGGTGGCGGCGGGAATGTAAGCGTCGTAGGTGCGCCCGTTCACTACAACCGGCTTTGCTTTTGCCGCACCTCCCGCAGGCTCCGACGCCGGAGTCGGCGGCTCGTCCCTGGTCGGCTCCACAGCAGGAGGTTCACTGGTGGGCACAACCGTCGCAGTGGGCGGCGCTTTGGTGCGCGTAGGAGGCACTCGTGTCCGGGTGGCCGAGGGTTTGGCGCGTGTACTGGTGGCTGTAACCGGCTCCTGGGTCGGAGTGGGTGTGTCCGAGGGAGGCGGGGTAGCGGTGGGGGTGGGTTGAGGGGTAGCAGTGGAAAGGACTGTAGATGTGGCGGTAGATGTGTTGGTGGGTTGCGGTGTTGGGGTGCCGGCCGGCGTGTCGGCAGCCGTCTGAGTAGGCAAAGCCGCCTCCCGGCCGGCGGGCACGAGCGTAGCAGGGGGCGTTGCGCCCACAATTATGGGAGAGCTAATGCCGAGCTTGCTCCAAGCAGCCAACGCAATCAGCAGGCCGAGGCACAAAGCAAGCAACAGAGGTGTTCGCTTCAAAAATGTTTCCTTTATATGGGGACGCACAACCGCAATGCTCTATAGTACCCCATCCAAGCGAACTTTGCCGGCTTTTGGAGATGTATAGGGCGTTCAGGCTTGGGCTGGGGAAGTCATCAGCTCCTCTGAAAATAGAGAAGGGTAGGGGCACGGCGCGCCGTGCCCCTACGGACGCGCACATTTTCATCAGTAATGGTGGCCCCAGGGTTATGGCTTACTCTGAACAGTTCTCCCTCAAGTCCCAGTTCTCATTGCCGGCAGACATGCCCTTATGTTACACTGATGCCGTGCCCGCATGGTGCGGATTACAATGTTGTAAGCCCTTTCCAACGGAGGAACCCCAATGGTAATGCAGTCAGATGCTCCCGGCAAAGTCTCCCCCAACACCCCTGCCGGGGCCGGGGAGCACAGCCAAGATGCTCCCTACACTCCTGATATTCACGGCCCGCTCCCCGGCCCCAACGCACAACAAGTGCTCGACCGCGACGACGTGGTTATCTCGCCTTCCTATACCCGCTCATACCCCTTTGTGATGGATCACGGCAAGGGCTGCATGGTGTGGGACGTGGACGGCAATCGCTACATAGATTTCACGGCGGGCGTAGCGGTGCTGGCGACCGGGCACGCCCACCCCGATGTGGTGCGGGCCATACAGGAGCAGGCCGAGAAGTTTGTTCACATGGCAGGAACCGATTTCTACCTGCCCAATGCAGTCGAACTGGCCGAGACGCTGTGCCGCATCACCCCAGGCAGCTTTGACAAACAGGTGTTCTTCACCAACTCCGGCACCGAGTCTATAGAGGCCGCCATGAAGCTGTGCCGCTATCACACAGGCAAACCGGTGTTGATCGCCTTTTTGGGCGGGTTCCACGGGCGTACCTACGGCTCGATGTCGCTGTCGTCCAGCAAGTATCTGCACCGCACACGCTACCAACCCCTCGTAGCCGGCATCTACCACGCGCCCTTCCCCAACCCGTATCGTTCGCCCTTCCCCAACGTGCCCAATGAGAAGTTGGGCCAGGCTTGCGTGGATTATATCGAAAAGACCATGTTCCGCCATCTGGTGTCGCCGCACGAAGTGGGGGGCATCTTTGTAGAGGCGATACAGGGCGAAGGCGGCTATGTAGTGCCTCCCGACGACTTTTATCCTGCCCTGCGCGCCCTGTGCGACCGCTATGAGATACCGCTGGTGGTGGACGAGGTGCAGTCGGGCTTCGGGCGCAGCGGCAAGATGTTCGCAATCGAGCACTGGGGTGTCGAGCCGGATATTATCTGCCTGGCGAAGGGGATAGCTTCGGGCGTGCCGATGGGGGCGATAGTGGCCCGCAAGAGCATC
>JBBSIX010000004.1:0-25242 GCA_038231875.1 Chloroflexia bacterium
ACGATAGCGCTATCGGCTACTCTGCGTTCACACTGTACGACAGTTGGGCGCACCTGGACCGGCTGGCGGTGGTGGCGGGTATGCAAGGCCGCAGGTTCGGGGCGGCCCAGTTGGACTATGCGCTCAAGCGGATGGTGGAGTTCGGCGCCGGCTGGGTGGCCCTGTCCACTCAGCAGAACAATACGCAGTCGCACCGGCTGTACAAAGCCTTTCAGTTCCATCGGACAAGGGAATCAATGACCCTGTACGGGCGGCACCTGGAAGGCGGCAACATATAGAGGCCGGCGGGGGAGGTATGGAACGTAGTTAGTCAGTCTGCTTCGACTGCGTTTCGCCCCTGCACAACCCTATTTGAGAGGTCTAAGGAGGAACTAGGATGAAGGTGCTGATGTTGTCGTGGGAGTACACACCCCACATAGTGGGAGGTCTCGGCAAGCACGTGGTGGAGATTGTGCCCGAACTGATTGCCGACGGGGTAGAGGTTCACCTTGTGTCGCCCAACTTGAGCGGGGGCGAGTTCACCGAGCCTTTGCCCTTGCCCGACGGCAGCCCCGCCGCCAACGGCAGCCGCGTGTATCGCGTCGAGGTGTCCAACACAGGGGGCGACTTCTTCGGCAACACCTACCACGACAATGCCCAGGTCCGCGGCTTTTGCGAGCAACTCATCAGGCAAGAGGGCAACTTCGACCTGATACATAATCACGACTGGTTGAGCAGCTTTGCCGCCATTGACCTCAAGCAAGATTTTCACCTACCCATCCTCACCACGTTACACGCTACCGAGATGGGCCGCAATCGGGGCCAACTGCACGGTGAAATGCAGCGAGCCATTCATATGGCCGAGTGGCGGCTGACATACGAGTCTTGGCGGGTGATCGCCTGTAGCTACTATATGGCCTGGGAAGTCGAGACCTATTTTGGCGTGCCCGCCGAGAAGGTGGATGTGATACCCAATGGGGTTGACCCGCGCCGCTTCGACGCCCTCAACGGCATGGACCTGGCGGCCTTTCGCCTCGGTTTTGCCGCGCCCGACCAGCCGATTGTCTACTACGTAGGGCGCATGGTTCCTGAGAAGGGGCTATCGGTGCTGGTAGAGGCGGCGCCTTATGTGCTGCGCGAGTGGCCGGGCGTGCGGTTCGTGCTGGCGGGCGGCGGGGGTTACGCCAACGAGCTACGTGCAAAAGCCGACGCGCTGGGGGTGGGGGGTAATATAATCTTTCCGGGGCGCATCTCCGACGAAGTGCGCGACGGCCTGTTCAAGGTAGCCGACGCGGCGGTGTTCCCCAGCCTGTACGAACCGTTCGGCATCGTGGCTCTGGAGGCGATGGCGGCGGGTGCGCCTGTAGTGGTCAGCGATGTGGGGGGCCTGTCCGAGGTAGTGGACCTGCACGAAACCGGCGTCAAAGTGTACCCGGACGACCCGCAGTCGCTGGCCTGGGGTATTTTGCACACGCTGAGGAACCCTGAGTGGTCGGCCAACCGCGCTCGCAATGCCAATCATACAGTGCGCGCCTTGTACAACTGGGCACGTATCGCCGATATGACGGTGCAAGTCTATGGGCGGGTGGTGGACGAAGCCTGCGGCGGGGACTGGGCGTACCAAGGATAGAGACTGGTGTAGCAGAGCAACCAAATGGAGGGTGGGGAAATGTTGCTGTCCGATAAGCAGATAATGGCCGAGATGGAGAGTGGGAACGTGGTCATCGAGCCGTTTGAGGAGCGGCAGTTGGGCACGAACTCTTACGATGTGAGGCTTGGGCCGTACTACTTTATGCCCAACCACAACATGCTGTCAGTGAACTTCACCGACGAAAAGGACGCAGAGGCGTTCTGGTTGGGGCCGTACTTCGCGGAGGACGGGGTGATCCGCATCCGGCCCGGCGACACGATCCTGGCGCATACCGAGGAGACGGTCGGCGGGCGCAACGGCTTCACCACCTCGATGCGAGCGCGCTCCTCTATCGGGCGGTCTTGCCTGTCGGTGTGCAAATGCGCGGGCGTGGGCGATGTAGGCTATATATCTAGGTGGACGATGGAGATCACCAACCACAGCCATGCGATGATGGTGCTGCCTGTGGGTCTGCGGGTGGCGCAGATACTGTTCTACCAAGTGGGCGAGACTTTGCACGAGTACCAGGGCAAGTACGGTTCGTGGCACGATTGGTCGCCCAAAGATATGCTGCCCAAGCTGTATAGGGACTACGACCTTCCCCGCGTGGGCCTCAACCGCGTCGCCAAGCGCAACGGGCACGAGGCTTTAGCCAGATAACAGGGCAGCGTGCGGCACAGTATTTGCAGCATATTGCGGATTCGGGCATACTATAAGGGTGGTGCAGCCGTGATGGTCCCTTTGCCCCGCCTGTGATTTACAAGAAAAGTTTACATTCCGAGTTGCAAGCTCCGCAGTCCGAACTCTCAAAACTATGCCTTTACGTTGTGAAAGCCCGGTAACAATCTGTTTCCGTACCCCGGCGGCCCAGTGCATAATCTGTGGCCGCCACTTCTGTGGCCAACATGGTGAACCGGAGGCCTCGGTATGCCGCCTATGCCGAGGAACCTACCGGCGCAAGCTGCACGATGAAGCCGCCCAGGTCGCCGAAGTTGAGCGTCGCGAGTTGGCGGCCGTTCGCAATAACGACTCATTATGCGGCTGGTACGAGTGCCCGCACGAACTGTACGCCCTATGCGAACGCTGCGGCGCATCTTATTGCCCGCGCCACGTGAGCCGCTATAAGTACAGCTATCGCTACCGCACTCGCCGGGGCATCTATCGCCGCCAGGCTGAAGTGACCCTCTGCGACGCCTGCAAGCCTTACCTTGACGACTATAAGACCGAAAAAAGTTGGCGGGATTAGGCGCGACACCCTGTGACTGCCTCACCTCAACAACCTGCCGTTCGACCTGTAGTCCTCCTCGTTCTTGACGGTTGGGGGCTGAGTAGCCGCACCGAGAATAACGCAGTGGCCCTGGCCGACACCCCCAACATGGACCGGCTGTGGGCCGACTGCCCGCACACGAGGCTGGACGCTTCCGAGCACGCGGTGGGCCTGCCTTCTGGGCAGATGGGCAACTCGGAGGTGGGGCATCAGAACATGGGCGCCGGTCTTGTAGTGTACCAGGAGCTTACTCGCCTCGACAAAGCTATCGAGGATGGCTCTTTCTTCTCCAATCCCGAACTCGTGGAGGCGTGCCGGCATGTGCTCCGACGCGACTCTACGATGCATTTGCTTGGACTGCTGGGGCCGGGTGGGGTGCACAGCCACTGGGCGCACCTGTTTGCGCTGCTGGAGCTTGCCGGCCGGCATGGAGTGGAGAGGGTTGTGTACCACGCCTTCAGCGATGGCCGCGACACCCCTCCTGAGAGCGGTCTGGCTTATATGCAAACGGTGCTGGATAAAATGGCCGAGATCGGGATGGGGCGAGTGGGCAGCGTGTCGGGGCGCTACTATGCTATGGACCGTGACCGCCGGTGGGAGCGCGTTGAAAAGGCGTACAGGGCCGTCGTAGAGGGGGAAGGCCCTCAGTACAGCGACCCACTCGATCTGTTCCGGGCTTCCTACGACGCGGACATCACCGACGAGTTCATCGTGCCCTCGGTGATTGTGGGCGAGGCCGGCGAGCCGGCATGCATACAAGACGGCGACGCGGTTATCTACTTCAACTTCCGGGGCGATCGGGGCCGCGAACTGACGCGAGCCGTTGTTGAGCCTGCCTTCGAGGGGTTCGACCGAGGCCGGCGTTTGACGGACCTCTACTTCGTGACGATGACCCGCTACGAGGCCGACCTGCCGGTGCAGGTGGCGTACAAGGCAATGGAGGTAGAGGTCCCCCTCGCTAAGGTAATCAGCGACCTCGGCATGCGGCAGTTTCACATCGCCGAAACCGAAAAGTATGCTCATGTCACTTTCTTCTTCAATGGACGCCGGGAGGAGCCTTTTCCCGGCGAGGACCGCGAACTGGTGCCCTCTCCCAAAGTGCCTACTTACGACCTCAAGCCCGAAATGAGCGCCTATGAAGTAGCAGACGAGCTAACCAGGCGGATCGGCACGGGCGGCTACGATTTTGTGGTGGCGAACTTTGCCAACGCCGACATGGTGGGACACAGTGGCAAGCTGGACGCTACGATAGAGGCCGTTGAAGTGGTGGACCGATGCGTGGGGCAAGTGTGGGAGGCGGTTCGGCAAGCCGGCGGGGTATTGCTGGTAACAGCCGACCACGGCAACGCCGAGCAGATGAGCGATGCCGGCACCGGCGGCCCTCACACCTTCCATACCACCAATCCAGTGCCCTTCATCCTGGCCGCGCCCGCAGACAGCCCTTTACGGCAGATTGCCCTGCGAAGTGGAGGCCGCCTGTGCGACATCAGCCCCACTGTGCTCGACCTGCTGGGCGTAAAGCAGCCTGGGGAAATGACCTGCCAAAGCTTGATCGAGGCGTAAGCAGGCCCAGGTGCAGCAGGTGTGAACAAGCGATACTACAATTGCTCGTGTGCGGCGGCTATCTATCTAAAATTGTGCCCGGTTGCCGGCAACTTTGCCCTCCATCGATTCTAGTATGTACATGGTACTATTTCCCCTCTGCTACACAAAATATCCTGGGATTACCTACATTTCAAGCGGTTCAAGCGGTGCTAGGCTACCTTGCCGGCGAAAGCAGAACATACTACGCCTTATCATTCTGAGTAATCATGGCCCTCATGCCACAACCGACAATGAAAATGTGCGCGTCCGTAGGGGCACGGCGCGCCGTGCCCCGACCCTTCTCTATTTTCAGAGGAGTTTTTCATGGCTGGTTGCCACCAGCGTATGAATGAAAAAGGGGAAGTTCTGGGGGAGACCCCTGCACCCCTTATTTTCACAGCAGCGCAGCGAAGAATCAGTCGGCGGAGCATGACACTCGGTGATAGAGCACCTGCTCTGTGTTATTCCGCACCGCTTCATGTATATGCCTATTATCTCCTACAGTCGCACTGATGCCTCACTGCGTGAGGCATACAAGGGGTAGTATTTCCTCGCCTGCCGGCAGCATTATCAAGCACCGCTTGAACCGCTTGAATTGTGGGTAATCACCACCAGAAAATATCTACTTGACACAGGCTTGTTTTGCCTCTATGATAAGGGCGCAACCACCCTGTGGGCTGCCCGCCCCGGAACCACCTTTTACTCTTACGCTTTACAACCTGATGGTCCCTATGCTCCACAGCCTATAGAGTTGGCTGAAATGAGCATCACCCTCCTGGTGATCTGCGTTTGTCGGACACTCTGTTCAAGAGGTGTCCATTGCAACTTAGGAGAATAGGAGACCAGACATGAAGAACCTTGTGCAAATGAAACGGTTTGGTGGGCGCGCTTCCTCCAGAGCAGTGCTTGTCGCTGCTTTGATGTTGGCGACCCTAATCAGCGGAGGCTGGGCCGCAGGCGCGGCAGGCTCCAATGGAGACATGACCGGCGGGGCGACCAATCCCCTCTCCCCCGCAGTCACCTGTCCCGGTGGGCAGTGCTTCACCGACGTACCCCCCTCAAGTCCCTTCTTCGACTACATCAACAACTTGTACCTTGACGGCATAATCGGCGGCTACGCCTGCGGAGGAGCAGGGGAGCCGTGCGATGATCAGAACCGCGCATACTACCGCCCCGGCGCGAACGTGAGCCGAGGGCAGATGAGCAAGTTCGAGGACCTCGGCAGGCGCAAAGTCACCGGCGTGTATACACCAACAGCCGGCTTCTATGGCATCTTCACCGCCATCAACGACAACCGCGCTTCCAGCCTCAACGCAGGAGTGTATGCTGCAGGGGCCACCGGCGTGTGGGGCTCCTCGACTTCTACAGGAAGCAGCAATGGCTACGGCGGCTACTTCTATAATAATGGAGGCGGCACAGGCCGGCAAGCGGGTGTGTTTGGAGGGGTAAATAGCTCCACAGGCAACACGACAACTGCCGGGTACTTCCAGAATGTAAGCCCTTCAGGCCCCAACAATGTAGGTGTCCGCTCCAGCACTGCCAATGGCTATGGTGTTTACGGCTCTTCCGACGCACACGGAGGTACCCTGCAAAGCTCAGGGGTGGTGGGCATTAGCACCGCAGTTGACGGCGCCGGCGGCGTGTTCAGCACAACGGCAGCCAGTGGGCTTGGTGTTCGGGGCAATGCCGTTACGACCACCAGTTCCGCAGGGGTGGGCGGCTTCCTGCAAGGCCGAGCCGGCTTGCTGGTGACAGGCGGCAGCGCTGTTCCTCCTGATCCAAATGGCACCTTCAATCCAGCTATCGAGGTACACGGCGGCACTGGTCTACGTGCTATTGACGTTTCTCTACCTACGGACACAACCAGCAGCTATAGCTTCTATGGTGTGTCGCGCATACACGGAAGTAACGTTGCCGCCGCCTCCTACAGCCTGGAAATGGTGTATCATGGCACGGGCGGATTGCAATCAGGGGATGTGGTAGCCCTGGATGGCAACAATGAGACAATAAACGGCAGGGAAGCGCTAGGTGTGGTCAAGGTCAACGCCGAAAACGCGCCTCTTGCTGCCGGTGTAGCCGAACTGCGCCTCAACAAGGACGCAACTGCCACCGATGCAGATGCTCCTTTTGACCCTAGTCTCAGCAGCGTCAGGTCGGGAGACCTTATCCAGGTCGCCATCGCCGGCACGGTGAAGATGCAGGTAGGCAAGGCCAAGCTGGGAGACTGGCTGGCGGTCGGCAGCAACGGCAACGTCGAAGTAGCCTCAGAGGGTGCGTCTAATGTGATCGGCAAAGTAGCGGGCACGCCCGACAAGGACGGCTATGTTACCGTGCTCATCAACATGAAGTAAGTGTAGTTTCGGCTACATGCAAAGGGGCGGTCGGTTGGCCGCCCCTTTCTCTTGCCTTTGTACGCGATCTAGATATGTGCGCTACTCCCGTGCTGCTGCTGGACTGCTGTAGCCTCTTTGCGGTAAACTTAATGGGTGAGTACGAAAGAGAGTACGGAAGCCCCCCATTCCCCACCAGCGTCTGTGCCCCCCTCGCCGTCGGTGAGTGTGAACGGCCCCAATGCCGCCCCCGCCACAGCACAGGGGGTAGACCTTGCGGTGGAGGGTGAGATCCGGCGCAGTTCGCCGTTCCTGGCGCTGCAACACCGCGACTTTCGTCTGCTGTGGATAGGCAGCTTCGTTTCGCAAGCCGGCAGCCAGATGCGTGTTGTGGCGGTGGGCGTGCAGCTTTGGGACCTGACCCAGAACCCGGCTGCATTGGGCCTGCTGGGTGTGTTCAAGCTCGTGCCGCTCCTGCTGCTTTCGCTCTTTGGCGGGGTGATCGCCGACTCGTTCGACAGGCGGCGGCTCTTGATGCTCACGCAGGGAACCTTCGCGGCATCGTCCGTGCTCATGGCGGCTGCCACATTCTACGGCTGGATGTCGCCCGGTCTGCTGTACGGCATCAGCGCCTTGTCTGCGGCGATCCTGGCGTTCGACAACCCCGCCCGCTCGGCTTTCGTGCCCAATCTGGTGCCGCGCCGCCACCTTGCCAACGCTCTATCCCTCAACATTATCGTTTGGCAGGTGGGCACGATCATCGGCCCTACGCTTGGGGGCTTCTTCCTACCTTTGCACACCCTGGGCTTCGCTATTATCTATTCGATAGACGCTGTGTCTTTCACGGCGGTGCTGCTTGCCCTCTTCTTGATGCACATGCGCCCTGAGCGGGCAGAGAGCCGCAATGTCAGCCTGGGCGCGGCGCTGGACGGTCTGCGCTTTCTTCGTCAGATGCCGATCATCATGTCTACCATGACCCTGGACTTCTTCGCGACATTCTTCGGCGGGGCGATGGTGTTGCTGCCGCCCTTCGCCGAGCAGGTGCTGCACATAGACAGGCAGTACTGGGGCATACTGTACGCCGCGCCCGCAGTGGGTGCAGTGGTGGCCGGGGTGATAATGTCCTGGCTGGGCGACCTGAAGCGGCAGGGATTGATCGTGCTCGTGTCGGTGGCCGCCTACGGAGTGGCGACGGTGGTATTCGGCGTGTCGGGCCTGTTTTGGTTGGCGCTGCTTGGGTTGGCAGGCACGGGGGCCGCCGACACGGTAAGCATGGTCATGCGCCAGACCATTCGCCAGCTAAACACCCCGGACGAATTGCGGGGCCGCATGACCTCGGTGAACATGCTTTTCTACATAGGCGGTCCGCAGTTGGGTGAGGTAGAGGCGGGGATAGCAGCCGCACTCATCGGCATAGGCCCATCTATCGCCCTGGGTGGCGTCGCCGTAATCGTCGTTGCGGCGTTTACAGGCTATCTTGTGCCGTCGCTACGCAACTACGTTTCGGTGTCGTAGCCCCGTCACAGCAGGACCGCATAACCGCATGAGGGGAAGTATAAAGAAAGGCTGGAGTTTCCCCTCCAGCCCTTCTTTATGTTGCACAGCGTTCTTTACGAGAGCCGGCTACATGTTGCCCATGTCCTGCGGAACCGAGCGCGCTCCCAGGTAGCCCCCACCGATGGCGGCGGCTGCGGCCAGGCCGAGCGACAGCAGTGTGCCCCACGCAGTGTTACCAACAGTGTCGGCTGCGTTCTCGATGTTCTGAGGGTTGGTAACAACGGTGGCTACCGCCTGAGCGGTGGCCTGCACGCCTTGTACCACTTGCGTACTTCCTGCCTGAAGAGTGGCCTGAGCATCAGGGTTCATGGCTAGCTGCGTGGCTGCGCCCTGTACCGCAGGCACTACACTCTGTGCCGCGCCGCCTACCACGTTGCCCGCCGCGCCTATCAGGTTGGCAACTCCGCCGCCGAGCACATAGAGCAACAACGGTATAGCCACAAACCACACCATCGCACCGTTCAAGATGCCGTTGCCGTGCCCGCCTACCGCCGCCGAGCGAGCAGCCAACCAGCCGCCTACGCCGAAGGCGATCAACGTGCTGATAGCCGCCCAAATGCCTGCGCCGATGCCCAGGTTACTCAGCCTTGCCCCTGGGGTGTAAGTTGATAAACCTACCGCAAGCCCTAGTATTGTCAAGGTCGCCAGGGTTGCCAGTGCGGCGAATATGCCGGCGATTATAGGCCCCCACCGCACCAGGTCCACCGGGCGCGATACTACTGTGTTTACTTCGCGGTTGATAGTTGTCTCGGCCACCGGGACCGGGACTCGTCCTCCTGTTGGACTTGTCATTTTGCTTTCCTCCTGCTCATTTGACATAACAGCTTGACGGTCGTCGGTCAAACTGCGCTCCTCGTGCTTTCTACAGTATTAAGCAAAGCAATTATTGTGCCTAATGGGAAGGCGGTCTCTGCAAGCAGGGCGACGCTCTCATCTAGCCGCCTGCTTGAGCCGTAAGTTATGTGTAATGTGTGTAATTTATTTTTGCTTGCGAACGTCATGTAATTAAGGTACAATCATAGAAGTGGCGTACCATCGCGGCGTAGCTTCTATACGTATATAGTAGGTAGTCCCCAGCTATTTAAGGAGTCTTATGAACACAGAGCGCCATCGCGAGCGGGCAGATCGCTCTTCCACACGCTCTCTAAAGCCTGACCCGGCACCCAACGGCAGTGATGCCGACGGCGCTGACGGTGCAGCCGAAACAGCTTCGGCGGGCAACGGTCATACCGAGTCGAACGGGCACAACGGCAACGGCAACACTCACAGCTCTTCCGGCGGCGGGTTGGCCCGCACGACGCTGACCCTCCCCAGGCGCAAACGTCCCGCGAGCGAGACACGTAACACCGAGATGGCTGAGAGTGTGGCTGTTGCCCCTGATGAGCGGGTGGTAATCGCGCCTGCTCCGGCTCGAAAACCCGCGCCTCCGCCCGCTCCCGCGCCCAAGCTGCCTCCTAAAGCCAAGCGTGGGGCTGCTTCGGCCTCGGTGGTGGCGACCACACCCGTTGTGCCCGCCCCCCTGGAGACGGTGGAGGCCACATCCGGCCCCAGGTTTTGGCGTCCGCAGTTCACTCTGGCGAGCCTACTGTGGGTCTCTTTCCTGGTGATTGCGGTCGTAACCCGCTTCTGGGACATCGGCAACCGGGGCATACACCACGACGAAAGTCTCCACTCAGTGTACAGCAACAATCTGTACACGGGCGGTGGCTATGTGCATGACCCTATGATGCACGGCCCGCTACAGTTCCACCTGATCGCTTTTATGTTCTGGTTGTTCGGGGCGACCGATGCTACAGCCCGCTTCGCCTCGGCCCTGTGCGGCGTGTGGGTGGTCATATCGCCGTTCTTCCTACGCAAGCAGATGGGGCGCGTGTCGGCTTTGCTGGCTTCGTTCCTGTTGCTTGTGTCTCCCAGCGTGCTTTATTTCAGCCGCATGGCCCGAGAGGACTCGATATTCTCGGCGACCGAGATGCTGATGATCGTAGGCTTGTGGCGGTTCATTTCGACCCGCAGGCCGGGCGATTTCTACATTTTCTGCGCCGGCTTGTCGCTGATGTTCACTATCAAAGAAACCTCCTATTTGACGACGGCGGTGCTGATCGGCTTCTTCGCGCTGTTGTTCGTGCTGCAAGCAGGCTATGCCATTATGGGCGCCCTGGGCGCGTATGCGGTAGCGATGGGTGGCCTGCTGGTCTACGTGAACGGTCAGATGAAAGCCGGGGCAATACTGCCCCTGCCTAATATCCCCGAAACCGGCCCCAACTACGACAAGATAGCCGGCTTCGTGCAGGCGCTGATCGCCCACCCGTTGGTGTGGGGCAGCGCTGTGCTCACCTTGCTGTTCCTGGCCTCGGTGCTTGTGCTGTTCAATATGCAAAAGAGGCGTATGTTGGCCGCGCAAGCCGGCGTGCCCAGCCGCGTAAGCCGCAATGTACCCGCAGAGGACACCGATGTAGAGGCTATGCCCGTCGAAGCGGCCTCGCCGAACGGCTATGTCGTAGCGGTTGCTGAAGCGCCTCCAGTTGTCGCGAGCACCGTGCCTGCGGAAGAGGAGCCTGAATGGACGGCCGTCGCGAACGATGACGCCTCCCAGGTTTGGAACCCGCGCCGCCTAGATCCCAGGCCGGGCACTTTCTTGGCTCGTTACCAGCCCGGCTCTTTGCCGTACCTGGCGGGGAGTCTGTTCTCGCGCCCATCGGTGCTGCTGATCGGCTTCTTGATCGCGGCCGGCATCTTCACCACTCTATATACCGTGTTCTTCACCGACGTACCCAGGGGTATTGCTTCCGGCCTGTTCGCCTCGATTGGCTACTGGATGGCCCAGCAAGGCGTGGCGCGCGGCGGGCAACCCTGGTACTACTATTTCCTGATACTGCCCTTATACGAACCGATAGCCGTCTTCTTCAGCCTGGCGGGTACGATCTTCTTCAGCTGGAAAGGCATCCGATGGTTCATGCGCCGTAAGTCCTGGGCGCGCACTCTTGAGAACCCTCCGCGCCTGGGCGCGTTCAATACGAACCGCCCCGTGCCGTTCGCCCGCTTCAGCGCATTTATGCCCCTGTTCCTCATCTGGTGGATACTGGGCGCTGTTTTCCTGTACAGCTGGGCGGGAGAAAAGATGCCCTGGCTGATGGTACACATGGTGCGCCCCGCCGCGTTGTTGGCGGCCCTTTTCCTGGGCACGCTCGTGATGTCGCTTGTCCGCCGCCGACAGGAGCGCCTCGATTGGGCAAGCCTACCGGAGGAGTACGATGAAGAGCCTGTAGCGGCGCGGCCCGAAGGGGTCGTGGCGGGCAACGGCAGAGCCGCCAACGGCTCGCGTGCAGTCCAGCCGAACCGCGCTCGCCGCTCTACCGCGAGACCGGCCCCCGTCGTGGTTGCACGACAGGCCCCGCCCTGGGTGGTGTGGAACCGCCCCGGCTCGCACTTCCCAGCCCTGGCTTTTGTGACGATGTTCACCCTATTCGCCCTCGCGTGGGGCATGACGATGAACACTCGTATCAGCGAAACGGCGGCCAAGAATACCGCCTACGCGGGGTGGTGGGCCACCTGGCTGTGGCCGGGGTTGATGCTGGCCCTGGTGGTGGCGTTCGCCGTGTGGGTCGGCCCAGGACGTGCGCTACGCTACCTGGCGGTGGGCATCTTCTCGGTGATGTTCCTCTACCAGTTCCGCTCCGCAACAGTACTCGCCTACCAGGAACCCGACGTATCTAAAGAAATGGCTTCCTACGTGCAGACCTCGCCCGATGTAACCCGCGTGATGCAGGAAATGGACGAGTTCTCAAAGTACCAGACCGGCGGCAAGAATATCAAAGTGCTGTACGACAGCTTCGCCTCCTGGCCCTTCAGTTGGTACTTGCGCGATTACAAGAACTCTCAGTTCATCGCGGCGGCCCAGCCCGATCCTGCGGCGGGTGCGCCGGTGATGCTGATGGAGTATGGCTCGAAGAACAACAACACAGCCCTCGACAAGGACTATGTAAAGCAGCGCTATGCTATGCGCTGGTGGTTCCCGGAGGAGTGGTACAAGAACGACCTCGTGTCCAGCTTGCCGCCCGGCCAGGACTACAAGAGCGCGCCGTTCTTAAGTTCGCTGGGCGCGGTGCTCAAAACAGGCGTCTCGACAGTAACCGACCCCTCGAACCAGGCGACCCTGTGGAAGTATCTGCTGTTCCGTGAGACGCCTCACCCGCTCGGCTCAGAGGATATGCTGCTTTACCTACGTAAGGATATAGCGCAGCAGTGGCACTACCTACAGTACAACCCGATACCTTCCGACAATATCGTCAACCAGGACTACCCGCCTCGGGAAGTGCCTGTGCCTACTGAGTATAAGTACATACCATAGCAGGTAACCCGCAGCACGTAGTTCTCCGCAGGCGCGGAGGAACGCTATCGAACGTGCTGCGGGTTACGTGTGCGGCTATCATCTAGAGTAATCAGGATAAAAGGAGATTATGGACAACCGCCGTTTTAGTGCGCGTGCCGACGTTGGGGCCGCCGGCACTTACAAAAGAGACTTTTCCGCTCAACCGATCCTGGACCGAGTAGTTGATATTTCGCGGGTCAGCCCGGAAGTGCTGTTCTTCGCGGGCATCATGCTACTGACGGTCTTTACGCGCCTGTGGGACCTGGGGCCGCGCGCTTTCCACCACGACGAGTCGATCCACGCCTACTTCTCCAACTACTTCTTGCACACCGGCGATTACACCACTACCACCGGCTTTCAGGGCGGCTACGATCCGGTCTATCACGGCCCGTTCCTGTACCACATGACTGCGTTGATGTTCCTGTTGTTCGGCACCAACGACGCCACCGCTCGCCTCGGCCCGGCTCTGTTCGGCATCTTGCTGGTGGGGCTGTGCTGGCTGCTGAGGCCGTTCATCGGCAGGGTAGGGGCGATATTGGCCGCCTTCCTGGTGCTGATCTCCCCCAGCATCACCTACTATTCCCGCTCGCTACGCCACGACATCTTCGCCCTGACCGGATTGATGTTGCTGTTTGTGTCAATTCTGTGGTTCATGCGGACGCACCAGTCGCGCTGGGTCTATCTGGGCGCGCTCGGCCTCTCCGTCGCCTACGCCAGCCATGAGCTTACCTATATAGTGGCTCTAATCTTCGTCCTCTTCCTGTTGATCGCCTTCTTCGTCTTCCCCACCTTCGCAGATCGCGCTGTCGTGGGGCTTCGCACCCGATTGGGCGACGAGGATGTGAACCCGGTGCGGAGCGCCTGGGCGGCGCTGGTGGCCCGGCCCTGGACGGTGCTGGGCGGGGTGCTGGTATTCTTTGCAGTATACGCTGTGTTGTTTACCAGCATGTTCACCAAGCCGCAGTTGATTGGCTCCGGCATCGTGGAGGGGCTGCACTACTGGCTCACCCAGCAAGGGGTAAACCGAGGCACGCAGCCACAGTGGTACTATCTACTCCTTATGCCGATCTACGAGCCTCTGGCTCTGCTGGGCGGCATCGCGACCACAATCTACCTGCTGGTGCGCGGCTTCCGGGGCGCGCCCGATACGCGCCGGAGCGATGATGTAGATATAGTGAACGCCGCCCCGCAGGACGAGTACGGCGTGGCGTACCCAAGCATGTCGGGCATGCGCGGACTGACGCTGGCTTTCCTGGCGTTCTGGTCGTTCGGCGCGCTGGTGGCCTTTTCGCTGGCCGGCGAGCGCCTGCCCTGGCTAAATATGCACATAGCCTTCCCCTTCACCCTGCTCGTCTCGGCAGGCCTGGGCATCATGCTCGCCCGTGTAAGATGGAGCGAAGTGCGCCGGGGTGGTGGTGCTTTCCTGGGCGTGACCGTTGTGCTGTTCCTGTTCGCGCTGTTCGCCTTTATCGCCAACCTCACCGGGCAGATGCCTCCCGCACAGGGTACCACAGCCGGTCTTCAGAACGGATTGCGGTGGGCGTTGCTCTTTGTTATCACCTTTGGGCTGCTGGCACTTGCCGGTTGGTTGGCCTATAAGATGATGCCGGGCCGAGCGGTGGCGGTGGTGGCGCTCACTCTTGCGGTGGTGTTGGCCCTGTACGGGGTGCGCTCGATGACTCTTGCCAACTTCAGGCACGGCGACGTGCCCACCGAGATGCTCATTTATACGCAGTCGTCGCCCGATGTGCCTATCGTGGCGAGTATGATAGAACGACTGTCGCGTGACGAGAGTGCGTTTGACGCGGGCCGCACCGCCAACGACATAACCGGCGGGCACAGCATGGCGATCTTTATGGACCAGACGGACGCCATCGAGTGGCCCTTCGACTGGTACTTCCGCGACATGAAGGAGTTGAAGTACTACAACTTCTTCGTGCCGCAGCCCGACGGCACGCAGACCAAGAAGGCGGACGTCACCAATATCATAGCGCCAAACGCCCCGGTGATCTTCGCCAGCGAATCAACCGAGAACCTTCCTGAGATGCAGGCGCTTATCAAGGATAAGTACACCACCAACAAGTACCCTCTGAATTGGTGGTTCAACGAAGACGCTTACAAGATAAACAACAAGGGCGATATCGGCAAGGCATGGCAGTGGCTGACCGGCAACGGCATGAAGTACCTGCTGTACCGCGACCCTGGCCTGCCGCTCGGCTCGCGTAACTTCTACCTGCACGTTCGCAACGACCTCGCCGTAAAGGTGGGCCTGGGCGCGCCGCAGGGCGGCGCTGCCGGCACGCCGGGCGAAGCGGACACCGGCAAGGTCTACGGCCTGTTCGACCTTGCACAGGCGGGCGCGTCCAGAGGCCAGTTCAACCTGCCTCGCGGTATCGCCCACGACGCGCAAGGCAACCTGTATGTAGTGGACACTGTGAACTTCCGCATCCAAAAGTTCGATCCTTCCGGCAAATTCCTCTCCACTATCGGCAACGGTAAGGGCAACGGCGACGGCCAGTTCAACCCGTTCAGCGATGAGGCGGTGGGTACAGGCCCCGGCGGCATCGCAGTGGACGCGGCGGGCAATATCTACGTGGCCGACACCTGGAACCACCGCATCGAGAAGTTCAACTCGCAAGGCGTGTTCGTGGGCAAGTGGGGCGAGTTCATCAACCTGAGCGACCCGGGCGCCGGCAACGACAACGCTCGCAACAGCAAGTTCTTCGGTCCACGCGGAGTGGCCGTCGGCCCGGACGGTAATATCTACGTGACCGACACCGGCAACAAGCGAGTGCTTATCTTCGACCCCAGCGGCAAGCCTGTGCGCCAGATAGACAGTGGCATGTCGCCCACAAAGACCGGCCCCGCCTATCCGTTCACCCAGCCCGGCGAACTGAACGAGCCTGTCGGTATCGCGGTGGACGGTGCAGGCAACGTGTACGTGGCCGACACCAACAACAAGCGCATCCAGAAGTTCGACAACGCCGGCAAGCCGGTGGCTCAGTGGCCCGTGCCCGGTAACAGCTGGGACGCAGGAGCGTACCTGGAGCCGTTCCTGGCAGTGGATACACAGGGCAACGTGTATGCCACAGCCCCCACCGGCCAGAGCGTGCTCAAGTTCAGCCCCTCGGGCCAGGTGCTCGCTACTCAGAACTCGGCGGGCGCCATCACCCTCAAGACCCCCACCGGCATCACCGTCGCCCCTGACGGTACGGTGTACGTGGTGGACACCGGCGCGAACGGCGTGGTGAAGATGGGCAAGATACAGTAGCTTCTGAAGCTTTTTGGGGACAGAAGGCGGGGCCAGGTTGCCCCGCCTTTTGCTTGCCGTTGAGCCGACCGTGTGCCGCGCTAGCCTCGCTTTACCGCGTAGACCGCCATAGTTGCCCCCCGGCCCAGGCCGGCTGCCAGGGGAGCGTATGCAAGGCTGAACAGCGCCAGGGGTACGGCTGTCAGCAGGGCCAGCGCCAACTGTAGAGGGCCGGCCTCTTTGCCCTTCCCGCCGAGTACTTTGGCCGAGCGGGTGCGAAGTATATTGTAGAGCAAGTTGTGCGGCAGGCCCAGCTTGTTCTGTACGGTTTGTACAAAGCTGAAAAAATCGTACTCGCTGGAGAAGAAGTTGGAGGAGGCCCACTCCAGGCCGGCCTCGGCCAAAGCTGCCCGGAGGGTTTGCGGAGTGAAGTGGGTAAGATGGCGTGGTACGTCGAGGTGAAACCAGTGCCGCCCACCACACCGAGCTTCCCAACTGCCGAAGTTGGGCACAGCCACCAGTAGGTTGCCCCCAGGTTTGAGTATGCGTCTCACTTCCTGCAACATGGCGCGAGGATCGCGAATGTGCTCAAGAACGTGCCAGAGGATGACCAGGTCGAATGCGTTGTCGGGGTAGTGGACCTGTTCAAGCGGTTCGGTGGCTACAGGCAGGTTGAGAACACTGCGGGCATAATGGGCCGATTCCCGGCTCAGTTCGGTGCCGTATGTCTGCCAGCCGCTATCCCGCAGCCTCGCCAATAGGAGGCCTCGCCCGCAGCCGATGTCGAGCGCCTTGCCCGGTGCTTGCCGGCGCTCGATGTGCCACACCCTAAAATTGTACAACCCTCTGAGGAGCCACTCCACTGCCGCGGTGAACCGCTTCGCGCCCTTTCCGTAGTAGCCGGCGGGGTAGTAGCGCTCTGTCGCATTCTCCGGCGGCACAGGCGCGGTTACATGCAGCTTACACAGGCGACAATACCCCACCACGAAGCGCTCCCTGGTGATATAGTCGCGTGTGGCAAATATCGGCTTGAGGGCCTGCCGGGGGTGGAGACAGGCGGGCGGGACGGGCACGAGCGGAACGCTATCCACCCGTCCGGCGAAACCACTCTGTCCCCTCTTGCTCCTTGTACTGCTGAGTCTCGGCGTTTCGATTCTCTGGCCGTGCCGCATCTACTTGCTTCCGGTGCCAATCAACGTTCGATTATGCGCCGGCTGGTAGTAGCTCTTGGCCGTCCACTTGTCCAGTACGTTGCCGCTTGAGTCGGTAACTGTGCGAGTGATCGAGGCGTTGAAGCCATCCTGGGCATGCTCCACGAGCACGGTCTGGCCCGCCGGCAGTGCGCTCGTCTTCTCGTAGATCATCGTGGGGTCGGTCCTGACGCGCCCACTAATGACGGGTTCGCCGATCTTCACCGTCCAGTTTGGATTGACGCCGTACAGCTGGAAAGTGACGTTCTTGCCGTCGGCGGTGGACTTGATGAGTATCCAGTTGCCGGTAGTGTTCTTGAAGCGGAAATCCTTTTCGGGTGGTGCGATGGTAGCATCGAGACCGGGCAGGCCGGTGGGCGCGACGCCGTAGATGCCGATCCAATACGAGTGCCAGTTGCGCTCCACCACAGGCAGGCCGGCGCGGAAGACCGAGTGGAACAGTGTGGTGGAGACCTGGCAGATACCTCCTGCCTCGGCGGGCACAGTGGTAAGCCCCTTGTCGGTATGCACGATGGCGTAGCCCATCTTGAAGCCGGCCGCCAACGTCAGGTCGCCAATGTTGTCAACAGTGGAAAATATCCCGCCCGGAGGCACCAGCGTGCCGTTTATATTGCGCGTCCCCAGTTCAACGTTCCAGGCACGCGACGACGAGGAGTTGGCATAAGATGTCTGCCCGTAGGCCAGCAGGTCGGGCGTGTTGATGGTAGAGAGGTCGGCGTCCTTGACGGCGGGCTGGGTAACAGTAACAGCGAGGTCTACTTGCAGGCGATCGGAGCCGGAGAAGGCTTCTATGGCCTTCTTGGCGTTTTCGAGGGAGGGCGCAATGTTCACCTTGAGACCTTCACGACCGGCGTTGAGCCTGGTGGGTACGCCGTCCAGCATGCGGAAGCGTGCATCGGCGGCGGGGCGGTTGATATAGTAGGCCACGCCTGAGATGCGCGAAGCCAGCACATCTTCGTCCACCACCAGCCTGGGCAGGCCGGGACCGCCCTGCGGCGTGGTTACGTCCAGGAAGCCGGTGACGGACGCACCCTTGAGTATGTACCCGTCGTCGCCGAAGTGCAAGCGGATGCCCTGGGTGACAAGTGCATCGGCCTTGTCATAGAGCGTCTGCACCTGCTCCTCTTTGACGGCTGCGGGCACTACCTTGAGCGGCAGGGTGACTGTGCGTGCTGCTCCTTCGCCCTCGGAGCCGCTCTTGATGGCGGCGACTGCAGCGGGCGTATCTAATTGCCGGCCCGGCACGTCGGCCTTGAGAGTGACGGTTCCCTTGCCGATACGCACCTCGGCATCCTGCGGCTCTACCTGCAATTCCTCGGCAACCGGCTTGAGGTAGTGGGCTATTACAGACTCATCGAGGCCGGCTTCCCAGCCGCCGCCCGGCTTGGCCCTGAGCATGAGCATACCGCGCAACTGCTCCGTTTCGATAGTCCAGGTTTGCTCGCCGCCCTGCAAAATCAAAGGCTGCTCGGTGAGGCGCATCGCCTGAGCCTGAGTGTCCTGCAGAGCCGCTTCGGTCACGTCGGGAAGCTGCTCGCGCATGGCTAAGTTGACGGGGGCGAGCGGTAGGGTTGCCAGAGATTTGTCCAGAGACGCACGCAGCGCCTCGCGGTCCAAGTATGCGCCCCCGGCGGACGGGGTGATCACAACCTTGCCGCCGGCGTCCTTTTGCAGCTTGCTGCTGACGGCGGGCTTGTCTACCTCCGATGCTATGCCGGCTACGACTTTATCTACCAGGCCGGCATCGTGCTTAATGGCAGGGGTTATTTGTGTGCCGGAGAGGAGGGCCGTCAAGCGGCCTTCCAGGTCTGCGGAGAGGTCGCCTGAGCGAGCATAGTTGAAGGCGGCGTCCAGGGTCTTGTCGGCATCCACCTGTAGGCCCAGATCGGCAGGCGCGAAGCCCCACGCCTTGTTGTTGCCTCGCACCTCAACCGTGCCGCCGGGATAGCCGGCTGTTGCGCGGAGCAGAGCGGTTTGTGCTTCCTGCCTACTCATGCCTCCCAGGTCGGCCCCCAATACCCGGACCCCCTTGAAGATGCGCCCCTCGTGCGCCGCACTGTAGACGAAAGCGGCGGCAGGTAGAGCAAGCAACAGCAGCAGGAGCGCACCCATGATGGGCCGCACGAAAAACGGCTTGCCCGTACTTGTGTTGTCTTGCTTGGTCGCCCTCAGTTCTCTTTCGGGCGCGCTGATGTGAGCCACTCTTACTTCAGGGGGGTTGGCGATACGTAGGCGTTGCATCCGTGTAAACTCCGGGTGTAAATTATGGGATAGAGGATAATTGCCCCCAGGCGGTAGAGTGCGTGGAGAGACGTAACCGAGGCCCTCGAAGACAAGGCTGTGCGGGCCGGCGAAGGACACTGTTACGCCATTTATCTTACCATATTTGAGGGCCTTCTCACAAGCGCAATTGCGCTTGACATACTCCATGCCATTATGATAATATAGGGTGCAACCAGCTTGGAGGCGTGGTGTAGAGGCCTAACATGCGTCCCTGTCAAGGACGAGATCGCCGGTTCGAATCCGGTCGCTTCCGCTCTTATAACCTCCACTTCGAAGACCAGAGTGGAGGTTCTTGTTTTTTCTAATCGCTGGGAACAGATAAAGGCGTGAACTCTGAGGGTTCACGCCTTTTTATATCCACCTCACTCACAACTTGTGTGGCTGCACGTTTGCAGGGCTTCAGTAGCTTCTGCCGTAGTTGGGGGCTTCCTTCGTGATGGTTACATCGTGAGGGTGGCTCTCGCGCAGGCCGGCGTTGGAGATGCGTATGAAGCGTGCGGTCTCTTGCATAGTCGCGATGTCCGGTGCGCCCAGGTAGCCCATGCCGCTGCGAAGGCCGCCTACCAACTGGTAAAGCAGGTTGGCGAGTGGGCCTTTGTACTGCACGCGGGCCTCTATGCCCTCCGGCACCAGTTTGCTCAGACTCTCCACTTCGTGCTGGCCGTAGCGGTCCTTCGAGAACGATCTCTGCTTCATAGCGCCCAACGAACCCATGCCCCGGTACTCTTTGAACCGCTCGCCCTGATACAGAATAATCTCGCCGGGGCTTTCGTCCACCCCCGCCAGCAGGCTGCCCAGCATCACAGTGTCGGCCCCGGCAGCTATGGCTTTGGCGATGTCGCCGCTGTACTGTATCCCCCCATCGGCGATCACCGGCACGCCGGCTACTTTGCACACTTTATAGCATTCCCACACCGCCGTTATTTGGGGCATACCAGCGCCCGATATAACACGGGTTGTGCATATACTGCCGGGTCCCATGCCCACCTTGAGCGTGTCGGCCCCGGCATCAATCAGCGCCCGCGCACCGTCCGCCGTCGCCACGTTGCCGGCCACCACAGAGATACCGAAGCGCGCTTTGATGCGCTTGACGGTCATAATCACCCCTTTGGTGTGCCCGTGGGCCGTGTCTACCACCAGCGCATCGGCCCCTGCCTCGATCAGGGCGGCGGCGCGTTCCTCGCTGTCGGGGCCGACACCGACGGCGGCGGCCACCCGCAGGCGACCCTTGTCGTCCTTTGTCGCGTTGGGGTACTGCGTCTTTTTCTGTATGTCTTTGACGGTAATAAGTCCCTTGAGGATGCCGTCCCGGTCCACCACCGGCAGCTTCTCGATCTTGTGCTTTCGTAATATGCTCTGAGCCTGCTCCAGCGTCGTGCCGAGCGGCGCAGTGATGAGTGGGGCCGGGGTCATAAACTCGAAGATCGGCTTGTTGTAGTCGCTCGGTTCGGCGAAGCGTATATCGCGGTTGGTGAGGATACCCACAAGCTGTTCGCCCCTGGTGATAGGCACGCCCGATATATGGTAGTGGGCCATCAGGTCTATGGCATCGCTGAGAGGCATGTCCGGCCCTAGGGTGATTGGCTCCACTATCATGCCGGCCTCCGAGCGTTTCACCTTGTCCACTTCACGAGCCTGCGCCTCCACCGGCATGTTGCGGTGGATCACCCCTATACCCCCTTCGCGAGCCATCGCGATAGCCATGCGCCCTTCGGTAACGGTGTCCATCGCCGCCGATACGACCGGCACATTGAGCGAGATAGTGGGCGTAAAGAGGGTGGCTGTGGAGATATAATCGTGTGTGGGCAGCACCTCCGAATAGGCCGGCACAAGCAGCACGTCGTCGAAGGTCAGGCCCTCCCTGCCGAACTTCTCCTCGTCGGGGGAGCCGGGCTGTTGCGACGCTGATTGAGCTTGTATCTCAGCTAATTCTTTGCTGCTGACGTTTATACCGAAATCTTCCGTGTCTGCGCGCTGCATTTGCCGTCCTTTCGCACTCCTGGCGCACTTGGCCGCTTCTTTCTCCTTAACATGTGATTATACAATGACCCGCAGCCTTTTGCACGCCGTTACACAAGAACACTTACACATCTACAAACGTTGGGCGGTCGTTGGGCGGTGTGCCGCCTCCGTGCATGTCGCGGTGAATAGGTTTACTGCTCCAGTTGGAGGCGCGGGAGGCGGGCTATTGTCTCCTCTACTTCGGCGTCCGGCACGGTGAGCGATATGCGAAAGTACCCCTCGCCTTGCGAACCATAGCTGGCCCCCGAAGTCACCGCCACGCCGATTTGCTGGAGCATCGCCTCGGCGAATTGCGCCGATGTGTAGCCGTTGGGCACGGGCGCCCACAGGTACAACCCGGCTTTGGGCGGGGTGACGTTTATGTCTACTTCGGCCAGAGCCGCGCACAGTTTGTCTCTCCGCTTCCTGTAGATATCGTTGCGCGCCGCTATCCACGACTGGTCGCCGGTCAGGGCCGCGTGCGCCACATCCTGCACAGCGCCATAAATGCCCGAATCTATGTTGGTCTTGATGCGTCCCAGGGCGTCCACCACGCTGGCGTTACCCACGACCACGCCGACGCGATGCCCGGCCATCGAGTAGGTTTTGCTGAGGGAGTTGAACTCGACGGCTATATCCTTCGCGCCGGGGACCTGCAAGATTGAGGGCGCTACATAGCCGTCATAGGTGATCTCGCTGTATGGATTGTCGTGGGCTATCACTATGTCGTGCCGCTTGGCCCAGGCCACAGCGCGTTCGAAGAACTCCAGGTCGGCCACCGCGCCGGTCGGATTGTTCGGATAGTTGAGCCACAGTACCCTGACGTTGCCCAGGCTCACCTCGTCCAGAACCTCGAAGTCGGGCAGCCACCCGTTTTCAGGGCGCAGCGGGAGGGGCAGACCTCGCCGTCGGCCATGAGCGTGCCGTACTTGTAGACAGGGTAGGCCGGGTCGGGCACAAGGGCAGCTGCGCCCGGCTCAACGAAGGCCAGGGCTACGTTGGCTATACCCTCTTTGGAGCCGATAAGAGGCAGCACCTCGCCGGTGGGGTCCAACTCCACACCGAAACGCTTGCCGTACCAGCCGGCGACTGCTTCCCGCAGCTTCTTCTTGCCGTAGTAATCAGGGTAGCGCGAGTTCTCAGGTTGGCCGACTGCCTCGCACATAGCGGTGTTCAAGTAGTCGGGCGTGGGCACGTCAGGATCGCCCATCGTCAGGTTGACCACCTCAACGCCCGAAGCGCGTAGTTCGGCCAGCCGCTTTGCCGTGCCCGCGAAGACGTAAGGGGGCAGCTTGTTCAGACGTTCCGCGAACTTCATTGTTCTCTTTCCTCACTCTGTTTGGGGTCGTATTGAACATTATACCGTGCAGTCGCGCCGGCAACCAGGGCGCCGGCCTCTTCAAGCGCCTCATAGTATGGATCGCGGCTTGCGACATCTATTTTGTGGGCGGTGTGGGCGCGGCGAAACCAGTTGGCCTGGTGCCGGGCGAAGGCGTGGGTGTCCCACTTGATGCGCTGCACGGCTTCTTCCAGGGTGGCTGTGCCTTGCAGATAAGCCCCGATCTGCCTGTAGCCCAGGCCGCTCATAGAGGGTAGATCGAAGTCGTACCCCAGGCTGTGCAGGTGGGCCACTTCGTCTACCAGACCGCCCTGTACCTGCCTGCCCACCCGCTCGTCAATGCGTCTGTACAGTTCCTCTCGCCCGCACTCAAGCAGGAGGCTAAGGGTGCGGTAGGGCGGGGGTTGCTTGCCTTGCTGCTCGCTGATCGGCCTGCCGGTGAGGAGCGTTACCTCAAGGGCGCGGATGATCCGCCTGGTGTTTGTGGGCAGTATCGTGCCTGCAGCTGTTGGGTCGAGTTGTGCGAGGCGACTGTGCAGGGCCTGCGAACCGCTTGCGTCTGCTTCTTCCTCCAACTGTAGGCGCAGCGCCGTGTCGGGTTCGACGCGGGGAATGGTCCAGCCTTCCAGCACCGAGTTGACATAAAGCGGAGTGCCTCCCGCCAGTACGGGTATGCGCCCCCGTCGCGTGATCGACTCTATCGCCGCAAAAGCGTCCTCCTGATAGAGCGCGAGGGTATAAGTCTGGTCGGGGAAGACCATATCTATCATGTGGTGAGGTACAAGGGCCTGTTGGTCTGGCGTGGGTTTGTCGGTGCCGATGTCCATCAGGCGGTACACCTGGCGTGAGTCGGCGGTGACTATCTCGCCGTTTATAGCCCTGCACAACCTCAAGGCGAGGTCGCTCTTGCCGGAGGCTGTAGGGCCGGTGATGGCTATGAGCGGGGGCAGGTCGGGGAGCATAGCCATATTATACACTGAGCCTGGGCCGCTTGCGGTTGGCCCCTCGCTTTGCTACAATAGATACCGGAGATAGCGGCTAGGAAATAAGCAGGAGGCTACCCGTGCAGATAATCGGGACATTGTTTAAGGGAATAATCTCGCTGGTGATGATCGCCGCTGTGCTGTTGGCCGGGGTCTTTATCTATAGCTTTATGGGTCGGGCCTTCGCCAACGTCGGTCCGGCCGCCCCCGCCCAGACGCAGGCGGTTACTTTTGAGGTCAAATCTGGGGAGACCGTCAGCCAGATAGCCGACAACCTACAGGCGGCCGGTATAATAGACTCGGCTTTCGCCTTCAAGTGGCAACTCAAGCTCAGTGGGCATGAAACGGATATGAAGGCGGGGAAGTTTGAACTCGCCACCAAGATGGACAGCAACAAGGTGATCAGCATCCTCTCGGCGCCGGTGGCGGCTGTGCCCGTGCTGAAGTTCCAGGTGATCGAAGGCTGGCGGTTGGAGCAGATAGCCGAGGAGCTTGACGCGCAGGGTGTCCTCAGCGCCACCCACTTCCTGGACCTTGCCGCTACCCCCGATGGAGTCGCTCAGTTCAGCGACGACTTTCTCCAGAGCGCCCAGAGGCCGGAGGGGGCGAGTCTGGAAGGCTACCTGTTCCCCGACACTTACGAGGTCAAGAAGAGCCCGGGCGACAACTCGAAGGCAGTTATCCAGATCATGTACGACACGATGGAGGAGCGCATAACCCCTGAGATGCGCCAGACCCTGGCCGCGAAGGGGCGCACCGTCCACCAGATGCTGACCATTGCCTCTATCGTACAGCGCGAGGGTGTGGTCGCGGAGGAACTGCCCGAAATCGCCTCGGTGTTCTGGAACCGCGTGGATCGCGAAACGCTCCTGAATGCCGACCCGACCACCCAGTATGCCCTGGGCAAGCCGGGCGATTGGTGGCCTCAGTTGAACCTCGACCCCAACACCGTTGACAGCCCATATAACACCTACCGTGTCGTGGGCCTGCCGCCAGGCCCCATCTGCAACCCCGGCCTGAAGGCAATTGAGGCTGCCGTCTCGCCTGCCGAGACCGACTACCTCTACTTCGTCGCCAAGAACGACGGCAGCCACACTCACGCTTTCGCCAAGACCCTCGAAGAGCACGAGCGGAACCGCGTGAAGTACGGCAACAGGTAATAAGTGTAGCCAAAAAAGCCGCCCCAAGGCGGCTTTTTTGCTCAAGCCGGCATCAGCCTACAATATGGCTGCCCTTTGTGCCCGCGCATCGCGCAAGTAGCTACGATAGCAACCGACGCCGCTCAGTACCGCCAATACAAAGTAGGGCACGAGCAAAGTGAACAGCAGGCTCGCGTTGCCTATAATCGCCAGCACTACGTACAGGATAGTCAAGAAGCCCACCCAGCCGCTCATCAGCATCACCCCAATGAAGGGGCGGCCACTGTAGAACCAGCCCAGGCCCATCATGCCCACTGCCT
>JBBSIX010000005.1:0-24768 GCA_038231875.1 Chloroflexia bacterium
CCACCCTTTCACTCGGCAAGGACGGCAAGGGAAGCTTGCTGGTATGCTGCTCGGCAGAGATTGTGGGGGCTATTTTGCTATTGTTCATGCCGGCAATATACAGCATTTGCACCTTTCACTGAATTAGTTGGAACAGATGGCACGGGGACCTGCCCCTACAATTTATCTCTTACAGTTTCCTCCACCCCAACTCTGACCCCTTTCCCCTCTTTTGCCTTTATAGTAGAGAGAGGCTATAATTGACGTAGAATATACAAGCGGCCGGCGATCCCTACACTCTCTATGTAAATACAACTTTGCGCACCCAGGTTGGCGCTTCTAAGAGGAACGATGCGAATAGAAGACGATAAGTATTGGCGAGATGCGGCGCGGCTGCCGTACCTTGAAGGCGAATTAGGCGATGAGGGCAGCAGCGACTACCCGAACGGGGCCAAGTCGGGCGTGCTGCGTGAGGTGGCGGAGACGATTATCGTCACGCTGCTTATTTTCTTTGTGGTGCGCGCTGTTGTGCAGAACTTCAAGGTAGAAGGCGACAGTATGCTGCCTACCCTCCATACCGAGCAGTATCTGTTGGTGAACAAGGGGCTGTACTTCCGGTACGACGCCAACTTCCTGTCCCACTTGACCAACCCCCGCGCACCCGAAGATATGCGCTATCTTTTCCACGGGCCGCAGAGGGGCGACATCATCGTGTTTGAGGCTCCCAACGAACCGCGTGACTTTATCAAGCGGGTGATAGGCGTGGAAGGCGAGACGGTGGAGATCAAAGCCGACAACGGAGACGGCAACCCCGACACTCCGTGCGACGGCTGCGGGGTGTTTGTAGACGGTGTGAAGCTGGACGAGCACTATATCAAGGCTCGCTCTGATTACAACCTCCCGCCTACAACCGTGCCCCCAGGCCATATCTTTGTGCTGGGCGACAACCGCCGCAATTCAAGCGACTCGCATGTGTGGGGTCCGCTAGAGGTAAGCCGCATCATCGGCACAGCCTTTGTTACCTACTGGCCGCAGGACCGCTGGGGCCTCCTCCCGCACCCGACCTATGCGGAGATCGAGAAGAAGTAGCCGGCAAGCATTCGCCGGCGCGCTTTGCCCTACGCCTTGAGCGCGGGCATTACCTCGCCGGCGAATGCTTGTAGCGTGTCTAAGTTGCTCAGGTCGTTGCGGAAGTAGATGACGAAGTACTCTACGCCCGCATCCTGTAACTGCTTGAAGTAGTCCACGCTCTGTTGCGGCGTGCCCACAAAGGTGCGGGTACGGTACTCCTCCAGGCTCACGCCTCTACGCCAACGTTCGGTGCCCTTTTCGGGGTCCTGCCCAGGCTCCAGCAGCGTCATAAAGGTGTGGGCCGACTTGATGATGCTGTTGTAGTCTCGGCCCACGTCCTCACAGTGCCCCTTCAACACCTCGAACTTGTGTCGAAACCCTTCGGGGTCGGCGGCCACTACATTACAGGCATCGCCGTACTGAGCAACCAGCTTGAGCGTCACCTTCTCGCCGCTGCCGCCTACCCAGATAGGGATGTGAGGCTGCTGTACCCCCTTCGGCTCGTTGATCGCCCCTCGCACCTGGTAGTACTTGCCCTCGAAAGAGGCATACGGCTCGGTCCACATGGCGTGGAATATTTGCAGCGCCTCCCTCAGCATCCGCAACCGCTCAGGCCCGTCCGGGAAGGGATAGCCGTATGCCAGGAACTCCTCCTCATACCAGCCCGCCCCGATGCCGAAGTCCAGCCGTCCGTGGCTCATCACGTCCACTGTAGAGGCCATCTTCGCAAGCAGAGCAGGATTACGGTAGTTGTTGCAGGTAACCATCTGGCCCACCCGGATAGTAGATGTATCGCGCACCAGGGCTGCTGTTGAGGTCCAGCACTCGAACGTGGTTTCCAGTTCAGGGGTGGGCACGGTGTGGAAGTGGTCGTATACCCAGATCGAGTCGTACCCAAGCCTCTCGGCCTCCTGCCCGAAGCGCGTCATGTGCTCGTACTTATCAATAGGGTCGGGGATGTCCACCAGGTCCATACGCCAGCCTTGCGGCACCAGAACGCCGAACTTCACGGTCATTAGCTACTCCTTATGATATATAATGCTGTAAGCCGCTAGTACCCACGATTCGGCTGCGGCCTTGTTGCTTGAAGCATAAATCAGGCCGCGAACCCCACAGGAGGAGCTTACATGGTCAGGCAAAACAGGAGAGCCAATTTAGAGGCCCTCAGTATACCCCTCGAAAGCTGCGCGTCGGGCAAGGTTGGCGATACGGAGGTGGCCATATTCAACGTAGACGGCCAACTGTACGCGACTCAGGCCAATTGCACACACAGGGGCGGGCCTCTGTGCCAGGGCGGGTTGTGGGGCGAGATCGTGACGTGCCCCTGGCACGGCTCTGAGTTCGACGTTCGCACCGGCGAGGTAAAGGCAGGCCCGGCAACGGAGCCGCTCAAGACCTACCCGCTGTCCGTGCAAAACGGTGAGGTCGTGGTGGAAATATGAGCGCAGGGGTTGTGGGCATTTACTCCAACTAATTCAAAGGAGGGTTATCGGGTGATTCCCACATCTCAAGCTATGTGTGCTACCTTATTGGGGAATGAAGGACTACTACACCTTGTATGCCTCACTACGTGAGGAATCAGTACGCCTGTAGGACAGTAGGGATGGAAAGTGCTGTACCTTGCACTGCAAGGAAGGTACTCTGCCGCTAACTATCATGCTCCACCGGCTGATTCCTCACTTCTTGGGCTATGCCCAATTCAAGCTCCTCTGAAAATAGAGAAGGGTAGGGGCACGGCGCGCCGTGCCCCTACGGACGCGCACAGTTTCATTGTCGGTTGTGGCATGAGGACCATGATTACTCAGAATGACAATAGGTAGTATGGAGGTGCTTGCTCGCTATGGCAGCGTAGCATAGCTTACTTAGTTGGAGTAAATGGGGTTGTGGGGCGTGATGCCACTTGCGAGAAAACCGCGCATTTTTGCCGTATTTTTACGTTGAGGACAAGCAGTGACCGTTTCTTACTGGCAGGACGCGGGCGGCGACAGCATAATCGAGTGCGACTTCTGTGTGGTGGGCGCGGGGGTGGTAGGGCTGTATCTGGCGCGGCTCATGCAGGGGCAGGGCCGGCGGGTGTGCGTGTTGGAGGCGCGACACGTGGCGGCGGGGGCCTCGGGGCGCAACGCAGGCATGGTGCTCACCGGCAGCGCTCACTACTACCACAAGGCGGTGGCCGCCTATGGGCGCGAGTTGGCGCACGAACTGTGGCAGTTGAGCCTCCGCAACCGCACGATCGTAATGGGTCTGTCGCGGGAGCTTGGCACGCCCTGGGAGCAGCACGGCTCGCTCTTGCTGGCCCTCGACGACACCGAGGCGGAAGACCTGCTACGAGCCTACGATGCCATGCGGGACGACGGCATCGAGGCCAAGTTCAGCTACAAAGACCCCACCGGCAGAGGTTTCGCCGCCGCTATATTGCAACCGGGCGATGGTGGCATCCACCCGGTAAAGTTCGCGCAGGCGTTGGCGGCTCAGTCGGGCGCGACTGTAGTCGAGCAATCGCCGGTGTTTGCTATAAAGCCGATGGAGGGTGGCGGGGTCGAACTGAGGTCCAGGCAGGTAACGGTGCGATGTGAGGAGGCGGCCCTCTGCACCAACGCCTATGCTCCTCTACTGCACCCCTACTTCGCGGGCAAAGTGCGGCCCACACGCGGCCAGGCGCTGTGTACGGAGCCTCTGGGCGTGAAACTGCTCGACAAGATGTGCTACTGCGACTATGGGTACGAATATTTCCGCCAACTACCCGACAGCCGCATTTTGCTGGGCGGCTGGCGGCACCACTTCCGAGAGGCCGAGACGGGATACGAAGATCGCACCACCGCCGAGGTGCAGGAGGGCCTGGAAAGCTTCCTAGTGCGGTACTTTCCCGAAGCGCGGGGGGCGCGCATCACCCACCGATGGTCGGGCACGATGGGCTTCAGCCGCGACGGTATACCGTTGGTGGGCGCGCTGCCCGGAATGCCGCAGGTCTACTTCGCGGTAGGCTTCACAGGGCACGGCTTGGGCTTCGGCCTCGCCACCGCCGAGCGGCTGGCCGCCCACATTCTCTGGGGGCACAGCCTCGGTTGGCTCGATGCAGGGAGAGAGAATAGCCCAAGCGGTGCCCTCTGAAGCCGGCTGCGCTGAACACTTACCCCAGTACAGGCTGGTTGCCTTCCCATTCGGCTGGGCATATAATGGTCCTACAGGCCGACATGGGCCTCGGCATTCGCATATCTTTGCATGCAGGAGTCTCTAATCCCCAATGACTATGCCTTTTCACGCACTGGCGGCCACTCTCGAAGCTCTTGAGCCGGTTACGGGCCGCACCCAGATGATCACTATGCTGGCCGAGCTGCTTTCACAAGCCGGCCGCGAAGATATAGGCGAGCTTGTTTACTTGATCCAGGGTCGCTTACTGCCCCACTTTATTCAAGACGAGTTCGGCATGAACGAGCGCCTTATCTTCCGCTCCATCGCGCAAGCCTACGGCGTGCCGGTAGAGGCTGTAGCGGATCGTTTCAAGCGGCTAGGCGACGCGGGGTTGACCGTTCAGGCGTTCGCTGAAGAGGCACAGGGCACAGCAGGCGCGTCCGATGCGTCTTTGCAGGCTGTTTACGCTCACCTGATGAGCATCACAAAGGCGGTAGGCTCCGGCAGCCAGGAGGCAAAGGTCGGGCTGCTGGCCGACCTGTTCTCCCAGTTGGACCCCTTAGAGGCCAAGCACGTAGGCAGAATCGTAGTGGGGCGGCTGCGGGTGGGCGTGGGCGACCCGACGGTGATGGACGCGCTGTCGGTAGCCAGGGTGGGCGACAAGTCGGCCCGGCCGGCGATAGAGCGCGCCTACAACCTGTCCAGCGACCTGGGCCTGGTGGCGCGCACCCTCTACACAACGGGCATAGAGGGGCTTGGCGAGATACATGTGCAGGTGGGCAATCCGGTGCGTATGGCCCTTGCCGAGCGTGCCGACAGCGCAGAGGAGATACTGGCACGCCTGGGCACATGCGCCGTCGAGCCGAAGTACGACGGCTTCAGGATGCAGATACACAAGAACGGAAGCAAGGTGGAGATATTCTCTCGCGGCCTGGAAGACATGAGCGGCATGTTCCCCGACATAGTAGAGGGCGTGCTGGGGCAGATAGCTGCCGACCAGGCCATTTTGGAGGGCGAGGCGTTGGCCTACGACCCCGACACCGGCACGTTCCACCCTTTCCAGGTGACATCTCAGAGGCGGCGCATCCACAACATAGACGAGATGAGCGCCAGCCTGCCTTTGCGCCTGCTTGCCTTCGACTTGCTCTTGCTGGACGGCAATGATCTGACCCGCGCCCCGTACACCGAGCGACGCGAGGCGTTAGCCGGGGCGGTCGAGGCGGCAAGCGGCATGGGCGGGATACAGGTGTCCACGTCCATCGTAACGAGCGATCCTGAAGAAATCGTGATATTCTACGAGGATTCGCTGGTGGAGGGCCTGGAAGGGATAGTCGCCAAGCGGCTGGACGGCACCTACGAGGCAGGCAAGCGGGGCTTCAACTGGATAAAGCTCAAGCGGTCGTACCAAACGCAAATGCGCGACACGGTGGACTGCGCTATCGTGGGCTACTACTACGGCAAGGGGAAACGTGCCTCCTGGGGCATCGGCTCGCTGCTGGTCTCAGTGTACAATAAAGAGAACGATACCCTGCCCACGATAACCCGCGTGGCAAGCGGCCTCTCGGATGAGGGCTGGCGCGAGATGAGTCGCCGCCTGGAAGAAGATAGAATCGAGCATCACGACCCGCGTGTGGTGTCGGTGCTCACGCCGGACGTGTGGGTAGTGCCCCGCCACGTGGTCGAGTTGCAGGCCGACGAAGTGAGCCGCTCGCAGATGCACACCGCCGGCAAGACCGACACCGAGGCGGGTTATGCGCTGCGCTTCCCCCGCATCGTTCGAGAGCGGCCCGAACGCAAGCCCGAAGATGCCACTACGGTCGAGGAGATAGCGGAACTCTACAACATGCAGGGCAAAGGCGACACCAGGGGAAAGCGAGGCTAGAAACGGTTCCCCCTGCATAAATGCATAAGGAGCCGGCGCGGCGTAACTCCTGATGTGCAATTGGAGGAGATCACTTGGGCGGTTTGACAAGAGAAACGACGGTTGGCGTACCTGCGGGCGAGGTCTTTAGCTTTGTGGCCGACCCGCACAACGCACCGCGCTACATCAGTTCGATCAGCAGGATCGAGTCGGGGCCGCAAGGCACGCCGAAGGAGGGGCAGGTGTGGCAGGCGGAGGCTAACTTCCTCGGCAGACGCAGCACAGTCACCTTGCGCCTGGCTGCCCTCCACACTAACGAGTTGGTGAAGTTTAGCATCGAGGGCGAGCCGCAGGCTACATTGACGCTGCGCCTGGCCGCCGAAGGCCAAAACAGCACCGCTGTGTCGCTGCATCTGGACGCGCCCACCATACCGGGTGTGTTCCTGAGCGGCCTGATGGGTAACTTGCTGGCGGGAGACATGGCGCGGCTGAAGGAACTTTTGGAGAAGTAGCATGCAAGAGATAGGCAAGAGGATCGGCCTGTTGAGACTGCTGCTGGCCGACGTAGAGGCGAAGCAGGTTCAATTGCAGGAGATGGAAGGGCAGTACAGGGGGCAGCTGGCGCGCATTGTGGACTTTGTAGTGAGCCGAGATGGGGACGCCGCCAACGCCCTGTCGCTCATGGCTGAAGTGCAGGGTAAGCTGGATGAGGTGTTGCAGACAAAGGGCCACCTGGCGATGATCGAGGAAAAAGTGCGCCTGGAGCTTGAAATGCTTGCCCTCACCAAGCGAGTATCGGAGGCACGCTCGCAACTGGCCGAGTTGGAGCAGAGGCAGAAAGACCTTATGACCAGTCTGGCCTACCTGACCGAGGCCGGCCCGGAAGATGAAGATATAGCGCGACCGAGCCTGGAACCTGAGCAGATAGGAGATATACGCCTGATATACAACGAGGTGAGCGAAGTGTCCGAGGAGATAAAACGGCTGCACAGGCTGATCACCGAGGCCAGCGAGCGAGCCGTCCGCACACTTCACACCAACTCCAAGCAGGCGGCGGAGCCTGCCGGCAAAAGAGAAGCGGTATGAACCCATTAGGCAGGCGCATAATAGTGCTCCTTATGCTGTGGGTGTTGCTGGTTATGGTCGTCACCCAGGTTTACGACAACGTAACGGGCAGAGGCGCGACCCCTAGGCCGGCTGCCGTGCCCACCACGCAAGCCGCCGCCGGCCCGGACGCCACGATACAGAAGATAGCCGACGCGCAGGCGTGCATCGCCAACGACCCCAACAATCTCCAATGCCTGCTTGACCTCGGCAACCTGTACTACGGCCTCGGCCAGTATCCGCAAGCCCAAACAGCCTACGAGCAGGTTATAAAGCTCGACCCGCACAACGCCGGCGTACTGGTCAAGCTGGCAGGCGCTTACATACGCCAGGGAGAGTTCGACAAGGCACTGCCCACCCTGGAGCAAGCCACCGCCCTGCAACCGAACAGCCCTGAGCTTCACCTGCTGCTCGGCCTCGCCCTCGACAAAGCTACTCCCCCGCAAAGAGAGCGAGCCGTCAGCGAGTGGCGACAGGTTGTGGCCCTGGCCCCCGGCTCCAAGTGGGCCGAGCAGGCCGCCCAGTATATAAGTGAGTCGGGTGCTGCGCCCTAAAGGGTAAGTGTTCAGGCTTGGGGTGGGACAACGGTCTGTAGGGGCCTGAATGCGAAGTAGAACCCCCCCCGTGCCTGCCCTCCATCCCTGCCCCGAAGATCGGGGAATGCCGACCAGAGCAGGCACGGGGACTTGCCCCTACAGTTCATCCTTTACGATTCCTCCACCCCAAGTCTGGCCGCTTACCCCCTGGAAGGTGTACTTCCCAAACAGCACGCTTTGCGGTACAATTGCATTGGAGGGATAGGTTGGGACCACCGTCTCCAACTGTCTGAAGTGCGACGATGTAGTCGCCGTTTTACGAGGAGGTAACTAACGTGGCAACTGTCACAGCGCCCCCACCCAAGCCCCAACCGGCGGCTGGGCCGGCTGCCCGCCCCAACTGGGTTCAGCGCAACCATTTCTGGCTTCGGCGTCTCCACTCTCTGTCCGGCATCGTGCCTATCGGCGGCTTTCTGCTGTTCCACTTCTATGAGAACGGCGCTATTTTCTACGGGGCAAATGCCTACAACGAAACGGCCCAGGCGGCACGCGGCGTGCGCTACCTGGAGGTTATAGAGATCCTCTTTATATTCATCCCTCTGCTGTACCACGCCCTGTATGGCCTCTTTATCGCCTCATACGCGCGCAACAATACGATGTCGTACAACTACTCGCGCAACAACCTCTTTATGTGGCAGCGTGCTACCGGCATAATAGTGCTGCTGTTTATCCTGTACCACGTGTGGCAGTTCCGCTTCACCGCGTTCTGGAGCGCTAATGCCGATGCCACGTCGGTGGCGACAACGATGTCCTACGTGCCGGTGTTTGTGTTCTACATAATCGGCGTCGTGGCCTCCGCGTTCCACCTGGGCAACGGCATCTGGACCTTCCTGATCACCTGGGGCATTACTATCGGCCAACGTTCACAGCGCATCTCGCAGATAGTCACCACCGGCATTTCCCTGGCGGTGAGCGCGGTGGGCATAGGCATCGCGGTGGCCTTTGTGCTGGTTAGCGGTGGACTACATTTTTAGCAGGGGTGGGTTGATCCTCCAACCCACAGTAAGAGGGGGAAAGAATGGCAAGCCCTAAAGTAATCGTCGTGGGCGGCGGCCTGGCTGGGTTGGCGGCCACAATCAAGATTTCCGAGCTTGGCGGCGATGTAGAGTTGTTCAGCATCGTGCCGGTGCGCCGCTCGCACTCGGTGTGCGCGCAGGGCGGCATCAACGCCGCTGTGAACACCAAAGGCGAGGGCGACTCCCCCGAAATCCACTTCGACGACACGATCTACGGCGGCGACTTCTTAGCCAACCAGACGCCGGTCAAAGATATGTGCGAGCGCGGGCCGGGCATCGTTTTCCTGCTGGACCGCATGGGCGTGATGTTCAACCGCACCCCCGAAGGCAACCTCGACTTCCGGCGCTTCGGCGGCACGCTGCACCACCGCACCGCCTACGCAGGGGCCACAACGGGCCAACAACTGCTGTACGCGCTGGACGAGCAGGTGCGCCGCCAGGAGGTGGAGGGCAAAGTCACCAAGTACGAGAATTGGGAGTTCCTCTCGGCTGTCATTGACGATGACGGCGTTTGCCGGGGCATAATCGCCCAGGACATGCGCTCGATGGAGATAAAAGCGTTCCGGGGCGACGCCGTGATCCTGGCTACCGGCGGCCCCGGCCTCATCTTTGGCCGCTCCACCAACTCGATGATCAACACCGGCACAGCCGCCTCAGGCGTGTACCAGCAGGGCGCGTTCTACGCCAACGGCGAGTTTATTCAGGTCCACCCCACCGCCATACCGGGCGAGGACAAGCTGCGCCTTATGTCCGAATCGATCAGGGGAGAGGGCGGGCGAGTGTGGACCTACAAAGACGGCAAGCCCTGGTACTTCCTAGAGGAGATGTACCCCGCCTACGGCAACCTTGTACCCCGCGATATAGCCACGCGCGCTATTTTCGACATTTGCGTGCGCCAAAAGCTCGGTGTGGACGGCCAAAACCAGGTCTACCTCGACGTGTCGCACCTCGATCCGCATATGCTTGAGGTAAAGCTGGGCGGTGTGATGGACATCTACCGCAAGTTTGTGGGCGACGACCCGGTAAAGGTTCCGATGCGTATCTTCCCCGCCGTTCACTATTCGATGGGCGGGCTGTGGACCGACTTCGATGAGATGACCAACATACCCGGCCTGTTCGCTTCGGGCGAGGTGGACTACCAGTATCACGGGGCGAACCGCCTGGGGGCCAACTCGCTGCTCTCCTGCATACACGGCGGCCTCTATCTGGCCGGGCCGAACGCCATCGAGTATGCCAAGAACAGCGCCAAGTCTGCCGGGGCGGTGGGCGAAGGGGTGTTCCAGCGCGAGTTGGCCCGCCAGACCGACATCTACAACCAGCTTGTGCAGGCTAAGGGCAAGGAAAACCCATATTCGCTGTGGCTGGAGATGGGCGCGATTATGACCGACAACGTGACGGTGGTGCGCTACAACGACCGCCTGCGCGAGACGGACGAGGTGCTGCAAGGGCTGATGGAGCGCTACAAGAACGTGGGCGTGCCCGACAGTTCGGGCTGGAACAACTCGTCGCTCTTTTTCACCCGCCAGCTTTGGAACATGCTGGTGCTGGCCCGCATTGTTACCCTGGGTGCGCTGCAACGCGACGAGAGCCGGGGCGCGCACTACAAGCCCGACTTCCCGGAGCGCGACGACGAGCGCTTCCTCAAGACGACCCTGGCCCGCTTTGTAGGCCCAACGGCGGCTCCCGAACTGACTTATGAGGAAGTGGACACCCAGTACATCAAGCCGCGCCCCCGCCGTTACGACGTAGCGGGCGCAAGCGCCGGCAGCGAACCGGCCAAGCAGCCCACCGAGGGCCAACAAGCAGCCGCCTCCATCGCGGGCAACGGCAAAGTAGAGGATGTGATGAGGGCCGCAGGCACACCAGCCGCGCCGTCGGCACAGAGCACAAAGAAACACCGGTAGATAGGGGAGAGACAGCAAATGGCAGTATCAACAGACGGCGGCAACGCCGCAGCAAACTCCGCAGCAACCAAGGCTAACAAGGTTATAACCCTGCGTATCCAGCGCCAGGACACGCCGGGCGATGATGATAAAGCCAACCGGCGTTGGGAGGAGTTCAGCATCCCCTGGAAAACAGGGATGAACATTATCTCCTGCCTGATGGCTATCCAGCGTAACCCCGTGACGGCAGACGGCAAGCCCACCGACGCGGTGGTGTGGGAGAGCAACTGCCTGGAAGAGGTATGCGGGGCCTGCACGATGATCATCAACGGCAAGGTGCGCCAGGCATGCTCGGCTCTGGTGGACAGGTTGGAGCAGCCTATCAGCATTGAGCCGCTCTCATCCTTCCCGGTGGTGCGCGACCTGATCGTGGACCGCTCGCGCATCTTTCAGGCTTTCAAAAAGGTGCATGCCTGGGTTCCGGTAGACGGCAGTTACGACCTCGGACCCGGCCCCAAGATGGACGAAAGCGTGCGGCAGAAGTCCTACATCCTCTCGACCTGTATGGCCTGCTGCGCCTGCATGGAGGCTTGCCCCAACTTCAACGAAGCCTCGCCCTTCATCGGTCCCGCCGCCATCAACCAGGCCCGCCTACACAACAGCCACCCGACCGGCGCGATGCACCGCGAAGACCGCCTGGAAGCCCTCCTTGGCGAAGGTGGAATCGCCTACTGCGGCAACGACCAGAACTGCGTGCGCGTCTGCCCCAAAGGTATCCCCCTCACCGAGTCGATTGCCGAGATGAACCGGCAGGTGAACCTGTACGCGCTCAAGAGCTTGTTCACGAAGTAGGGGAGTGTATGGCTGCATGACAGAGCATCGCCTCCGCTCTGTTCATACTCCGAGCCTGAACACTTACCCAAACATACCCTCCTAACATCCCTCGCCCCGTTTGTGGTAATATACAGGGAACGTGCGAGCCGGCTGTATGGAGGCCGCAGCCCACTATTCCTCTGGAGGCAGACAATCATAGACCCGCGACCCGGTACCGGCACAGAAACAAGCGCCGGTCAGAACGGCCTGACGCCTACAACAGTCGCCAACGGCTCTCAGGCACAGCCGGATGCCCCTTCTGAAATTGCCGCTCCCCAGCCTGTCGGGGAACGCAACGGGCATAACTCACATCCCTCGAACAGACCTCCCAGGCCAGGCGGGCACCATTCGCTTATCGAGCTTCCGCCCCTGGATGTCGAGACGGGCCACGCCCCTATCCCAGCCGCCGAGCGCGCCGAGATCGAGGCTGAAGCGCCTATTATCGCCGGGCCAGTGGAGGATGTGGCCGCCGATAGTTCCTGGCTCAGCCACAAGCTCCTCAACCCGCGCACTATCTTTTCGTTCGTGCTGGCGCTCGCCATCATCGTCTTTATCTTCACCCGCCTGAACATAGACCCCGTTGCCACCTGGCAGACGATGCTTACCGCCGATCCACTTTTCTTGATAACGGGCCTGCTGGTTTACTACTCGGCTTTCTGGCTGCGAGCGCTGCGCTGGAAGCAGTTGCTCCGCAACGTAGATGCCGACAGCGGGAGCCGGACGGTACTGCCCACCACCAACGGCCTCGTCGAGATCATATACCTTAGCTGGTTCGTCAACTGCATCGTGCCCGCCAAGCTGGGCGATGCTTACCGGAGCTACCTGCTCAAGCGCAATTCGGGCGTGTCGTTCTCCACTACAATAGGCACGATTCTGGCCGAGCGGGTGGTGGACCTGCTGGTGCTGTTCGGCTTGCTGGTGGCCTCGTTCGCGCTGGTGCAGCAAAAGCTCTCCAACAGCAAAGATTTCGACCTGAACCTGATTATGCTGTTCGGGGCGGGGATGGTGGCGCTGCTGTTGGGCGGGTTGGTGGCGCTGCGATTCTTCGGGCATGTGCTGGTGCGCTTTGTGCCGCAACGCTTCAGCGAGAAGTTCGGCCAGTTCCAGCACGGCATCCTGCGCTCTTTCAAGCGCAAAAGCCTGCCGACTGTGCTCGGCCTCACGATTGTCATCTGGTTCCTGGAAGGCGGGAGGCTTTTTTTCGTCACCCGCTCGCTCGATGCCCACGCCGTCACCCTGTCGGCTGTTATCTTCATCGCCCTGCTAAGTTCGCTGCTCACTACCTTGCCCCTCACGCCCGGCGGGGCCGGCCTGGTCGAGGGAGCCGTCACGGTGGCGTTGGGCCTGTTCCTCAAAGACCACCAGCTTGCCGTGTCCATAGCGATTTTAGACCGCCTTATCAATTACTGGAGCCTGATCGTGGGCGGCATCGCGCTCTACTTTATCAGCAAACGGAGATGAGTACCCTGTACTCATGAAGATCGCCCTCGACTATACGACCGGCATCTATCCAGGCGCGGGGGTGGCTCGCTATACACGTTCGCTGGTGGAGGCGCTTGCGGGGTTGGACGCGGAAAACAGCTATTCCCTGTTTTATGCAGCGCGGGGGCTGCCCAGGCCAACTGCTGAGACGCAGCAGGCAAGGGCGCTGTTCAGCCGGCACCCCAACTTCCGGCCCGTCGCGGTTCCCATGTCGGTGCGGCAGATGTTCGCGGTGTGGCAGAGGTTGCGGCTACCATTGCCGGCGGACCTCTTTACCGGGCGCTGCGACCTGCTCCACTCTCCCGACTTTGTGTCGCCGCCCCATCTTTCCGGCAGAGACATCATTACCGTACACGACCTCTCATTTCTAGTTGTGCCGGAGTGCGCCGAGCCGAAGCTGGCCGCCTTTCTGGGCAAAACCGTGCCCGCCGCCGTGCGCCGTGCCGACCATATAATCGCCGTCTCCCACCAGACCAAAAACGACCTCGTTCGCTTACTGGGTGTGCCTTCCAACAAGATCACCGTCGCCTATAATGGCGTAGACAGCCGCTTTCGCAGGCGGGAGGTCGAAAGCCGGGGGCAGGGCGCCCTCGCCGGCTTGCCGGAGCGCTTTATCCTGCATGTGGGCACACTGGAGCCGCGCAAAAATCTGGTGCGGTTGGTGGAGGCATACGGCTTGCTGCGTAAGAGGGGGCAGGCGGATGTGGCGCTGGCGCTGGCCGGGCGCAAGGGTTGGCTGTTCGAGCCGATACTAAAGGCGGTGGAGCAGGTAAACAATGAAGGTGGCCGGGTTGTCCTGTTGGACTACGTAGGCGACGAGGATTTACCGCTCCTGTACAATATGGCTAGCGTCTTTGCCTACCCCAGCCTGTACGAGGGGTTCGGACTGCCCGCCGCCGAAGCGCTGGCGTGCGGCGTGCCCACGCTGGTCTCGCAGGACGGGGCGCTGGCGGAGGTGGTGGGCGAGGCTGCGCTGAAAGTAGACGCTTCGTCGGTAGAAGAAACAGCAGACGGTCTGGCGAGGCTATTGACCGATGAGGAGCTACGGCACAAGCTGCAAGCCGCAGGCCCCATCCAGGCAGCGCAGTTCACCTGGCAAGCAGCAGCACGAAAGGTCCTTCAGGTTTACAAGATGGAGAGTTTGGAACGCGGAGTAACGCAGAACACGATACAATGAGAGACAGAGCCGAAAACGAAGTGGACGCCTTTGACCGCCTCTACCTGCGCTGGGCCGAGCGGGCTATGGACAAGCGGCTCGACCCGCCCTCACGAGAGCGGTGGGACGAGATCGTGCTGCGCCTCCTCCTCAGCGAGGACCCCCAGCGCGTGAAGCTTTACAGGCAGGTAGAGGCTACAGGCGAGGACAGCCTGGGGGGTGACGCTTACCACCTGTGGACCAAGATGCCTGATTACACCGCCGACCGCACCGCCCCTATCGCCACCCTGCGAGAACTGGAGGACTACGCCGGCAAGCATCGCGGCTCGATGTGGAGGCTGATGGAGGCGCGCGGCCTGGGCGACCGCTACCTTGCCGTCGTTGCGGCGCAGCCCCGGCGGGGTGCGGCTCCAGTTGAGGGCGCAGACAAGCCGGTGGACCCCGCCCGGGCGCGCCGCGCTCAGATGAACGTCATGATCATCGGTTGCGCGGGAATAGGCGCGATCATATTCATGGCCCTCACAGTGCTGCTGATAGTCGCCTTGAAAACGCTGGGTTAGCCAGGCTCAACAATGCTGGAAAGCGATACAACCACCCCTGAAGCTCAAACGCCCGCCCTTAAGCCGCCGACTCTCAACCCCCCGAACGCTGCCCGGCGGGTGGCCCTCAATGCGGCCGGCCCTTTTGTGGCGCAGCTTTTCACCAAAGTGCTGATGATGGGGTATGGCGTAGCGCAGTACAGGCTGGTGGACAGCAGCCGCCTGAACGGTTATCTCCTGGCGGGTATTGTGCTGCTGCTGACCGGCACGGTGGCCGAGTGGGGCTTGAACACGCTTGTGTCGCGGGAAGTCGCCAAGGGCCGGGGCGCAGAAGACGAGTTGGCGCAAGCTGCCACTCTTTTTAGCGATGCTCTTGTGCTGCGGTTGGTCATCAGCCTGGCGCTGTTCGTGCCTGTAGGCATCTTCATAGCAGCGTACACAGCCTTCTTCGGCCTGGACGTGGATGGGGCGTGGGCGGTGGCTATACTGGCCCTATCGCTCCTGCCTGGGGCCTTTTCGGGGTCGGTAACGGCCCTCCTCTACGCCTACGAGCGGATGTCGCTGCCGGCGGGGATCGGCGTCGTCACCTCAGCGCTGAATGTTGGGCTGGGGGTGCTTGCCCTGTTGCTGGGTTGGGGCGTGCCCGGGTTGGCGGGGGCGGCCCTCGTAACCACGCTGGCAACGGCCTTTGTTTTTTGGCGCATATTGAGGAGCAGTTTCCCCGGAATCTACTTACGGTTCTCCAGGTCGGCTATGCGGTTTAACCGGGGCGCGGCGCTGTGCCTGCTGTCGCTGGGTTGGCCCCTGATGATAAATGCCTTGCTGGTGAACCTCTTTTTCAGGGCCGACCAGTTTGTGATACAGCCGGTGGCCGGAGCCGAGGCCGTGACCCACTATGGGGCAGCCTACAGCTTTCTAGGCTTCGTGGGGCTGATCACCCCGGCGGTAACGCTGGCCCTTTTCCCGCGCATGGCCCGCCACGCCGCCCAGGACCGCCCCCGCCTGTTTGCCGAGTACACTTTCGCCCTCAAGCTGCTGCTCATCATATCGGTGCCAATCGTAGCGTTGACGGTGTGGCTGGCCCCTTTGCTGATAACTATTCTAACAGCGGGCAAGCCGGACTTCTTACCCGACTCGGCGGTGGCGCTGCAAATCTTGATATTCTTCCTGCCGTTCAGCTTTATCAACGGGCTGACACAGTACGTATTGATTGCGTTGGACAAGCAGAGGTTGTTCGTCAAGGTGTTCGCGCTCACCGCCGCTTTCAACCTGGCGGCCAACCTGGCGCTCGTACCCCTGATGGGCATCAATGGCGCGGCTCTTGCTACAATAATGAGCGAGTGGGTGTTGCTTGGACCGTTCCTGGTGTGGACCGGGAGAGAGATAGGCTCCGTCCCTCTAGGAAGGTTGGCGCTCAAGCCGTTGCTTGGCGGCGTAGCGGTGGGGGCGCTCGCTTGGCTGCTGTGGCCCCTGGAGAGAAGCTGGAACAAAGACTGGGGCACGTTCAGCCTCTATCTGGCCGCAGCCCTGGCCCTCGTCGCCCTCTACGGCGCGGTGCTGCCGGCGCTCAAGCCGTTCAACACGGAGGAGCTAAAGGCTCTGCGTGCGGCCCTTAAGAGATAAGGGCAGGGGGATGGCTAAGACTTTAGATGTATTTTTGCCGCTTCTAATGAGATCTTAATCTTTTGCTATTGACAGGGGTTGTGAAATCTGGTACAAATATAGTTTAGAGGCAAAAGATAAGTTGCTGAAAAGTAGGGTTAGTTGGCGATACGCAAAGGTGCGCGGACCCAGGACAGGGAACCGCGCCTTTCTAATCTTTGAAGCCGCCCCGCATATCCTAAAAGCATGAAATGTGCCCCGGCTTTCAGCGGTTCGGCATAAGCGCGAAACACGGCGGACCGGGTGAAACTTTGCCTTGTGCAAAGACGTTAAATATAGTAGAGACAAGATGATCCGTATAGATATAAAGGTTTGCTTGGAGGTAAGCAAAACAAGTTGGAGATGACGGTTAGAAAGATGCGAGCTTACTCCGATGAGACGGAGAAAAGGTGGCGTATACAAACAGGTGATATATGGCATCAGATCGGGGGCGATATGCCCGGTGACGATGAAGATGCCCAGAATAACGGCGACCTCGAAGTGGGGCGCTCTGATGTAGAGATGTTCGATTTTGGGGAACTTGAGCTTGGCGTTTCCGGCTTCGACGGCGATGAGCCTGATGAGACGGGGATGGACCTGGCTCTAGAGGGGAGCGATATGATGAACTTAAGAACAGGCCAGTCGGCCATAGTTGGTGGCGTGGGAGAGGACGATCTGCTGCACTACGGAAACGCGCTCAACGTCGAGCACAAGAGCGCGGAAGACTCGGTGGGGATGTACCTGCACGAGATCGGGCGTGTGTCGTTGCTTTCAGCCACCGAGGAGATCGCTCTGGCTATTAGTATGCAAAAGGGTAAGCGGGCGCAGGAGCGGCTGCGCGAAACGGTTGACATGAGCTTCGAGGAGCTTGCCAAACTGCGCTCCGAGGAGGCTCGCGGTCGCGCCAGCAGGCGGCGGCTGATCGAGGCCAACTTGCGCCTGGTGGTGAGCGTAGCACGTAAATACGCCGGCCGAGGCATCTCGCTGCTCGACCTGATACAGGAGGGCAACTTTGGCCTCCTGCGGGCGGTGGACCGCTTCGACTACCGCAAGGGACATAGGTTCTCGACATACGCGACCTGGTGGATACGCCAGGCCATCACGCGGGCGATTGCCGACCAGAGTCGCACTATCCGCCTGCCGGTCCACATGGTGGAGGCGGTAGGAAGGCTCACGCAGGTGTCGCACAGGTTGCAGCAGAGGCTGGGGCGCGATCCTCTGGCCGATGAGATAGCAGCCGAGATGAACATCACCCCTGAAAAGGTGCGCCAGATAGTAGGCGCGGCCCAGCAAACGGTGTCTCTTGAAATGCCTATCGGCGAGGAGGAAGATGCCTCGCTGGGCGATATCATCGAGGACCGCAATACGATTGCCCCCGCCGAGGCTGCTTCTCAGCAGTTGCTCAAGGAGGAGGTCGTTACTATGCTTGACGGCCTGACCCCCCGCGAACGGCGCGTAATCGAGCTTCGCTACGGCCTGGAAGACGGCTACAACCGCACCCTGGCCGAATTGGGCGACGAACTGGGCGTATCGCGCGAGCGAGTGCGCCAGATCGAGGCCGAGGCGCTCACCAAGCTGCGCGGCTCGCAAGACACTAAGAAGCTGAAGGAATATCTCGACTAAAGAGCGGCTTTTGTCGTAGAGAGCGCCCCGTCCATTCCTGGACGGGGCGCTCTCTTTTTGTGTGCTACAACCGCCGTTGGTTGCGTAGCTTACCGAACTGCAACTCCTCTTTACAGCGGCTGCACACAAGGGCGTGGCTCACCGGCGCACCACACCTTATGCAAGTGGTTCGTTCGGGGGCAAGAAGAGTAGTACGCTTAGTCGGCCCGCTTTCCATATGCGGCACGCCGATAAAGAACAGGCACCAGCGACAATATGCGCCGTCCCCTGGGTCCTGGGATTTACACCGTTTACAGTAACGCCCCATCACCGCCTCCTCTTGTCCTTGTGCAGTAGGTCCGCCTTTCGGCCGGAACACTGATGAAGTGGGTCAACTACACTTTATTCCAGATGAGGAAGCGTTTTGCGACGGGAAGCTCGGGTACGGTGGTACCGTGCAACAGCTATCGTGCTACGAGGTCCGGGCAAGTTGCTGTTTTTCTGCTGCTCGTACTACCCCTTGTCATTCTGAGCGAAGCGAAGAATCAGTAAGGGAGTATGATAGTAGGCATACACATGAATCGGTGCGGAATAACACAGAGCAGGTATTCCACCACCGAGAATCATACTCCCCTACTGATTCTTCAGTTCTTGCTTCGCAATTCAGGCTCCTCTGAAAATAGAGAAGGGTAGGGGCACGGCGCGCCGTGCCCCTACGGACGCGCACATTTTCATCGCCGGTTGTGGGCCATAGGGTCATGGTTACTTAGAATGACAGGGGGTAGTAACTCTTCAATCCCCAACGCGGTAGCCTAGCACCGCTTGCGATATGGTTAATCACCAGGTGAGTCACGATGCTCAGGATGATGATGTGTAGTATGTGTGGTGAAAGGCGGTAAGTCAGCCTGTGTAGGGGCGGAATAGGGGCAAGCGCCAGTAGCCACCCACCATGCCGCCTCGGCGACTTCTCCTAGCTGAACTCTTTTACCGTCCAGCCTTCTTGTTGGGCTATTCTTTGCATCTTAGGCTTGGGGTTGACCACGACTGGATAGCCGAACAGCCTCAGCGCTTCGTGGTCGGTGTGGTGGTCGGCGTAGGCGTAAGAGCGGGAGAAATCGAGGCCGTGCTGTTGGGCGAAGCGCTGCATGAGCGCCGCTTTGTAGCTGCCGTATGGAAAGTCGCCCACGATGCGGCCCGTCAGCCTGCCGTCTACAACCTCCATCCGGGCCGCTATCAGGTGGTCGGCCTCAACATACTCCTTGAGAGGTTCCAGTAGGAAGTCGAGGGAGCCGGAAAGCAGCACAATCGTCTCATCCCTGGCTTTGTGCTCCGCTATCGCCTGCAAACCTGCCTGGGAGATACGCGGCTTTATATCGGCCTCGAAGCAGTCGCGAGCCAGGCGGCGCATCTTGCCGTAGGAAAGACCTGCCAGGTAAGACCGCTGCCTCCTGATCGTCTCGAAAGGCGAGGTGCGAGGCATGCTCTTGAGTATAATCAGCGCGGTCTGCACAACGGCGTTCAGCCTGAGCACACGATGTCGCAGCAGATAGCGTATGAATATACGCTCTGTGGTGGTAACAGGCACCAGGGTACGGTCCACATCGAACACCGCAGCGATCAATGTAGGCTGCGAGGTCTGCGGTGAAAGGGAAGCAGGCGCTTGCGAATCATTATCAATTTGCATAAAGGCTGTTCCATTCTATTGAGGCGCAAAGTACTCGCGACTATCCCAGACGACTACAGCGCCACGCAGCAGCGAATAGAGAAGCGTAAAGGCAGCTAAGACGAGGCCCACCGTTTGAATAATGCCCAGAGAAGAGCCAAAACTACTTGCTATCGGCGTACCGGGGGGCGCAACGGTGACGGCCAATTGCAGCAGCAGCCACAGAACCGTCACCACTTTGGCCCCTCCGTACAGCGCTCGGTGCAGACGCGAGGCGGCCAGCCACACTCCCAGGCGCGAGCGCATCATCGTCTTCTCACCGAAGGCCGTCATCCCCTTCGACAGGGCGAGGGCGCGCAGGGAGTCCACCGTGAAAGAGCGCACCAGCATAATGATGGGGAACCACACCGAAAGCAGGCCCAGATGGGCGAAAACCACCCAATAGACGTTCTCAACGATCCGGTCGCCTGCTATGTCAATCACCGCGCCGACATCGTTCACCTCGTCACGTGCGCGGGCTACCACACCGTCTACGGCATCGCCTACGAACACAATGAGGGTAAGCGCCGCCGAGAGGAGCGCCCACACCGGCTCGCCGGGCGCACCGTTGTGTGGAAGGCTCAAGTAGATAAAGCCCACCGTGATAAAGAGGAGCACTACACGTGCGGCGGTAATTAGATTTGCCATCTTTTTGTTGACCGGCGGCGCATATAACCAACAAGCCGCTAGGTTTTCTTCGGCCACACCCGTTGGAGCAGTATCCACTGCTCCGGGTGGCGGCTTATGTAGTATTCAAAATGGGAGAAAATCTTTATGAGCAAGTTACGAATATCCTCCTCGTTGGAGGCCGAGCCGACCGGCTCAATAGGCTCGCCGAACACCAGGCGGAAGCGGTTGTCCGATGTGCGGGTGCAGAAGCTGGTGACCACCGCCGATTTGGTGCGGAGCGCCATCTTTGCGACCCCGGCGGCCACTGTTGCCGTTTCGCCGAAGAAGGGGATAGGCACGCCGCGCTGCTCCAGGTTGCGGTCGGCTATCACCCCCAGCAGTTCGCCCCGCCTCAGCAACCGAATACTCTCTTTGAGGGCGGCAAGGTTCACTCCACTGCCCTCCTCCTCGCTGACCAACAGCATCGGCAGGCTGCGTGCATGGCGCAGTTCGGTGATGAAATCGGACAACCAGGCGGGCCTAATCTGGGCAATCAGCACGGTAATAGGCAAGCCGCGCCTGTGTATCACCTGGGTTATCTCATCGAACGCCCCGTAGTGGCCTGAGACCAGTATAATACCCCGCCCCTGCCTGTGCAGTTCAGTCACCCGTTCCCAGCCCCGCGTATCGAACTCCACAAGGGCGTCTATCTGTGCATCGCTAAGTTCGGTAGCGTGGCAGAGGTCGTAGTAGCTACGCATAACATTGCGAAACAACCTCTGCACAGTGCGTTTGAGAACCGGCTCGGGCACGGGGCCGAGCACATGGCGCATGTTGCTGATGGCGGCGCGCCTCGATTTGCCCGCGATGAGCAACCCAAGATCGCCCAGGCGGTCGGCTATCCAATAGCCCAGGGGTGGAGGCAAGGCCGCGATAAAAACACGCAGCACGCCCATCATACGCGTCCGCAATCGTAGAGGGCGTGCTGCGTCCAGAGCTTTTACGGCCTCCGGTGGTGGCACTGACATGTAGATGTGCTGTTATTCGGACCGGCCCTGGCCGTTGTTTTGTTGCGACAGGCTGCGGGCCTGGCTAATCCAGTCCTCGACGGTAGTTTGGCCGCCGATAACGTCCAGGTGTTCGGCAAGTTCGCTAGGGTCTATGTTCACCAGGTCATCAAGGGTATTGATATCCATCGCCTGTAGGCGGGCCTCATAAGCAGGGCCGATGCCGTGAACATCGGTTAGTTGAGGCGGGGCGGACTTCTCGTCGCCTTTGTCGCCTTTATTATCATCCTGAACGTTATCGTCCTGAACGTCGGGGCCTTGAGTAAGGGTGGTGGTGGGAGGGGCGGAAGCGCTCTCCTCGATTGGCACATCAATTTCAACAGGGGTTTCCTCGAAGTCGAACCCGGCATCGAGGTCGTCGAAGTCATCAAAGTCCTCGTCTCGGCCCATGAGACGAGTAACCACGAAGCCGATGGCGGCCAGTATCAGGCCGATCAGCAGCAGGCGTCCAAGCCGGCGTAGCATATGTGTCCTCCTCACGATTTGCTGCCGCAGTGCGGCGCACTGGCATTATAGCCGAAGGCTGGGCAAGGCACAAGTCTAGTGCAGGAACGGCGAGAAGCGCTTCACGTGAAGCAAAACTATATGAGGGGAGGATGTTTCACGTGAAACATCCTCCGGCGAACTTGCCTCCTCGCAGGCACCTCGATGTTGCCTACCTATTCGGCAGGTACATCGGCATGATCACGTGCAGATAGCCATCTTCGCCGACCGGCTTTACTACGGCCGGAGACTGGTAGGTTTTCATTTCGAGCGCCACCTGCGAAGTTGTTATCACACTCAGCACGTCCAGCAGGTACTTCGCGTTGAGCGCTATCTGCCCGGCTTCGCCATCTACCGTGCAATCTACCTGGCTCACGTTGTCGCCAACCTCGGCGGCGTTGGCCGACGTAGTGAGCACACCGGGGGTGAGATCGGCCCCCGGTTCGATCTGGAACCGTACTATGTTGGCCGCATCTTTGGCGAACATCGAGGCAATACGCACCGATTTCGCCAGATCTGCCGTCGAGATGACTGTGCGCGTACCCCATTCGGTGGGTATCACGCGGTTGATGTCCACGTAGTTGCCCTCTACCAGGCGGGAGGTCACTTCGAGGGCCTGCCCTGAACCGCTGGAGGGGCTGTCGTAGCGAAACAACACCTGATTGCGGTTGGGAGTGACGATAATGTTCACCGGCTCGGCATCTTCCCCTTCGTCGTCGGGCAGCACACGCTCCAGCTCGATCATCGAACGGGCGGGTATGATCAGCTTGACGGCATTCTCGACAGGGGTATCCAGTTGGGTTACTTTGCGGCCCAGCCGGAAGCCGTCGGCGGCGGCCATCGTCATCTCGCGGCCTTCGATCTGCACGAACACCCCGGAGAGTTGAGGGCGGCTGTCGTCGCCTGAGGCTGCGAAAGCCACCTGCTTGATCATCTCCTTGAGGAGCGGCGAGGGGATTTTAGCGATGGGCGGCTCGGTCACGTCGGGGATGATGGGGAACTCCTCCGCCGAGATACCTTTGATGTTGGCCTCGTAGCGGGCGCACTTAAGATTGAGGGTGCGAGTGCGCTCATCCAGGGTCATTACGATGCGATCGTTGGGCAGCGACGATACGAAATCGAGTAGCAGTCTGGCAGGCACGGTGATCGCGCCTTCCTCCTCCACCTGGCAGCCGATCCAGTTGGTGATGCCTACCTCAAGGTTGGTGGCCGTGAGCTTCAGGCGTCCGCCTTCGGTCTGGATCAATATGTTGTTGAGCACCGGCAGCGTTGTCTTGTTCGCTACCGCCCTGCCTACGGTCTGTAGGCCCTTGTGCAGGTTCTCCTGCAAACACGATATTTTCATAGGTGCCCCTTCTCCTGTGTTGGGTAGTACTCTACCGCGTACTTCGCTATATCCATCTCGCCGCACAGCCGGCCCGCGATGCGCCCGGCCTGCTGATTGGGCCTATTATAGCACCCCTGCGCGCCTGTGGATAAGGGTGGGGAAATGTGTAAAGGTCCGGTGGCGTCGGTTGCCGAACTGGGAGACAAGCGGATCACGATCTATAGGGCTTTATGAAACGGCACGCAGATACACCGGATTTGGCAGGCAGTTCTGATGCCTTCTGATGTTTCCCGTAGAATTAGCCGAAACAGATAGCCATGATCTTGCCTCTACAACTTCCCACATACTCGTTACGTTAATAGAATTTTTAAAGAATATTTAAAACAGTCGGCGTCGTAGTAGTGGATGTGCATCCGTGCAAAAAGCCTGGGTCCAGGCACGGATGCGCCCTTTTCTTGGGGGATGAATCGTGGGTAAAGCAGGTTGTTCTTTGCACCATCCCGCTCTGTTCTGCACACCAGCCTTTGGAGGATGTGCAAGCCTTCCTCTTTAAGAAACATCCTTTTCACATCCCCTTGCACATCCTCAAAGAGTGCCCGCTCCGGCTGCACATCCGCTTCCGCATCCTTCACACATCCTTTATCCACAAACTTCACCTCTTATGCACCAAATACATCCCTTTATGCACGCAAGGCTGCTTGCCTAACGACTTTGAGCACATCCGTGCATAACCGACGCCTGGATGTGGACGCACTCTTCTCGTAGCTACATCTATCTTCGTTTCTTATGCCCAAACAAAAAAGAGCCTGCGGTAAGCAGACCCTAGTCTCACGTCGCTGCCGGGCATGCGGCCCTACTTATTGCATGCCGGCATACCCGGCAGCACGGCCTCCCGGCTGTCGGGCAGGATTACCTTGTCGCCTTCCTCTATGTTGTGGGCGCGAAAGTAGCCCTGGTTGGTCTCCAAGGCGTATCGGTAGGGGGCGGGGGCACCCACGCCTGTGAGGTCGAGGGGCTGCATGTCTTGCACACTGATGATCGCGCCGTCGGCTTTGATGAAAGCGATGCTTAGTGGGAGAATAGTGTTCTGCATCCAGAAGCCGCTTGTGGTGTCGCCGTTGAAGTCGAAAAGCATGCCGGCATCGGGGTCCAACCTGGGACGGAACATCAACCCAAGCTCGCGGTTTGCCTCGGTGTCGGCTACCTCTACAGTCATGTCAACCTTATCGCCTGTACTGTTCACAAGGGTGATACGCGCGGTTCTGAGCGTCGGCGCTGCCGTGAGAGTGGCTTCCGCACCGGGCCTGGGGGTTCCTACCAGGGCTGTGGGAGGAATCCAAACGGTAGGTGTGGCCGTCGCACCTATAATACTATCAATAATAGTAGGAGTTGGGGAGACTGCCTCGGTTGTAAAGGCGGCCGGCGGCGACCCCCCTGCCGTCACGCCGCACCCCGCTAGGCCAACGGTCCCAAGCAAAAGAACCAACAGACTCTTTTTCATAGTTGATACCGCTGGCAAACTCCGCATGAAAGAGCCACAGTCATGCTGCAATGCGATAGAGTCTCTCGAACGTCGATAGGCGCGCTTTGGCATGTGGGCGTTCATCCAGCCAATCACTGACCCTCATCAGATTGATCGCCGAGG